>JAICEV010000470.1 GCA_025923975.1 Propionibacteriaceae bacterium | reverse complement strand
TGCGGGCGAGGAACAAGGCGCATCACCCCCGGTTCCAACTCGTGGTGCCACGTCCACCCAGCTGGTGGCGTCCTGGGCGCGACGCCAGTAGCTGGGCGCTCCAAGTTGATCTCGAGGCTGCTAATATTCCATAAGTAAGGGGTGCGACGACCGAACCGGAACACCCTCAACTCCGTCCCGCAGAAATACCGTCTCGCACGAGCCGGTCAGCTTCGGTTGGCACCCTTCATCGATGGGAACGATCCCACAGACGACGAATCCATTCGTTCTCTGATGCGGCCGGCTTAGACTCAAGCGGGGGACCACCAGGAATTGTCTCGATCAGGTGCAGTAGCGCCCAGGCGAGCCCGAATGCCTCATCCGGACCAAAGCAGGCCAGTAGCGCCAGTGCCTCCTCGCGCGTCACCGGGGGCTTGATGCTGGTCAGAATCGCACCTCGCTGGTCGATGTCATGCTCGTCTGCATCAGACGAAGCGGGGAATGCTCCGAGATTGATCAATTTCTGGACTTCGGGTCGAATTGCCATGTGTTACTCTACTTCGCCATGAGCTCCGGAAAGTTCGTTCGGTAGTATTGGAGCAGGTCTCGCAGACCTTGGTCATACTTGGGACCAGCAATCTGGCGCACATCGCGGACGTCCCGAGCCAAGACCCGACGGAACGAGAGGCCCGCCTCTGCTCGTGCTGTCGCCACGCCTTTTGCGAAATACGTCCGCGTAAGGGTGTGCTCTGCGTTTGTCATGACCAAGGCACCACCCTCGGCCCGGCTCGTGAAGCCCAGCGCTGCCTGGGGCATGTGATGTGGCGTCAGTGCGTCACCAACAACGGCGCGGGCATCACCGTGCTCGTCCAGGCGCGAGGTGGTGCGGCCGAGCGTGTCGACCTCAAGCGTCGTCACCCGCCCGAGCGCGTCGGTCGATGAACCGCTGCATATGAGCCCGAGGCGACCCATCAGACAATGCATCAATCGAATTTGAGGCGCTTGAATGGAGCGCCAATGGCACCAGCAGGGGTCCTTACCATCATCAGCTGCTTCGTAAATGGATTAGTTATCGTGCGCTCGTGAAACACGAACATCTTCCCGAATAATTTTTCCCCTCTGACCCACTCAATTAGCCATGTATGCAAGCACCAGGGTGTCTCCGTAAGACCGCTCTCGTCCAGCGTGAGCACGGCTCCTGTCTTCTCGTCAATGCAAGACCAAATGGAGTCGCCCCAGTCGCACAAAGCGAGCACTTTTTCTGGTAGTCCGGCCCTCTTTGGACCACTCCACAGAACATGCCGAAGCTCTACGAGAGACCGACCATCGTCATCCAAGCGTCCGCCGGGAAGACCAATGAGACCATCACCAGGGCCAAAGCCACCGTTGCCAACGTCCGTCAGTAACCGCCTATGGAGTGGATGCAGTGGGAAGCCCAGCACGGACTCAGCCTGGGTTATGGCGTATGGCGTTGCTGGGAGCGCTAGCTCAGGACAGTCCCGGTCCGCGTAGTCCGTGCGCATCGTCACGTCCATGGCACGCTGCTTTACAGCATGAATGATTTCGTCTTGACTCATCGAGATGTCGACGTCAGAACTCATAGTTATATTTTCCGACTTTAGCACCCAACCCACGTAGAAAATCGGTGCATCCTCCCGGACCACTGCAGATGATGGTCGATGTGGCTCCCCTCGTCGGGGTCAGGCCCAGCTCTCCAGCACCAGCGAACGCCGTCTTCTCAGCGTGAAAGCCCGGCATCGGGGGCGCGGGGAGCAGCCCAAACCTTTGGGCCTCCGCAATCTGAGCGGCTGACAGATCACTTGCTCCCCCTGCGACGAGTGTTGGGCCTTCTGCGGTTTCTAGAACAGTAACTGTCCGGTTGAAGTTCATCGGCGCGCGCTCGACGTTTGCAATTTGCTGCGCCAGCGCGCGCGTCGCCGCTGGTCCCCTGACGACTCCAGCTGCCGTCGACTCCGCCGCCGCCCCCAACCCTCTTCCCGTGCCGAAGACGGTGGCCGCCGCGAGGACCATCGCCTTGGTCCCCGCCGCGCCGGCTGCCCGGTAGTCGCCTCGGTCGATCGCGAGCGCCGTGTCCGCGGCGCCCTGCCCGATGTGGAAGAGCGGGTTCACGGCGTTGAGCGCGCCGAGGAGCCCGTCCTGCGCGTAGCCCTGCCAGAGCGCGCCGCCGAGCTCGTATCCGCCGTAGATCCCGAACGTCAGCGCATTGAGCACCAGCGACCGTGCGATGCCGAAGCCGAGGTCGCCCGTGCCCTCCGCGGCGCCCAGCAAGGTCTGGCCCACGATGGTGCCCGGGCCGCCGGCGCCAGCGTGCTCCGGCGAGACGGTCACCGGCTGCGGCACGTACCCGGACGAGGTGCCGGTCGTGCCCACGTCGACAGGCGCCGTCGTGGCGCCGACCTCCAAGGGCTCGCGACTGGGGCTCGCGGCGATGACCGTCACGGACTCGCGATTGGGTCTCGCAGGCCGAACTCCTTGGATCGTTACCGAACACCCGCGCACACAAGGGGTGACGACTCCGTCGCTCCCGTGGACCGCTGAAATTGGCAATCCCCCGGCGGCTTGGGGCTCCTCCTGAAACCCGCTCGGATCCACGTAGTTGAGCGGGCTGTTGCGCACGTAGCTGTACGGGTTCCAGCTCTGGCCCGAGAGCGGCGCTTGCACGATCGGATCGGTCGTCAAGAACCGACCGATCCTGGGGTCAAACATCCTCCCCTTCATGTTGACGAGCCCGAACTCGTCATCGCCCTCGTGCCCTGTGAACCCCCGCGTCGTCTCGCTGGAGAACGACGCCGGCACGGGCTCCCCCCACACCGGGTCTCTCCGCTGGCCGAACGGATCGTAGCTCCGCCGCTCGACCACGTCGCCGTCTTCGTCGGTGAGCGCATCGACCGAGCCGAGGTGGTCGACATGGACGTAGCG
>JAICEV010000469.1 GCA_025923975.1 Propionibacteriaceae bacterium | reverse complement strand
GTCGCCGTCAAGGCTCCGGGCTTCGGTGACCGCCGCAAGGCCATGCTGACCGACATCGCGATCCTGACCGGTGGTCAGGTGATCTCCGAGGAGGTCGGCCTCAAGCTCGACGGCGTGGGGCTGGAACTGCTCGGCTCGGCTCGCTCGGTGCTGGTCACCAAGGACGAGACCACCATCATCGAGGGTGCCGGCAGCACGGACCAGATCGCCGGCCGGGTCAACCAGATCCGCACCGAGATCGAGAACTCCGACTCCGACTACGACCGGGAGAAGCTGCAGGAGCGGCTTGCCAAGTTGGCTGGCGGTGTCGCGGTGATCAAGGTCGGCGCGGCCACCGAGGTGGAGTTGAAGGAGCGGAAGCACCGTATCGAGGACGCTGTCCGCAACGCCAAGGCAGCTGTTGAAGAGGGCATCGTCGCCGGCGGTGGCGTTGCGCTCATTCAGGCTGGGGCCAAGGCATTCAAGGACCTCCAGCTGGAGGCCGACGAGGCTGTTGGTGCCCAGATCGTGAAGCTGGCCCTGGAGGCGCCGCTGAAGCAGATCGCGATCAACGCCGGTCTTGAGGGCGGCGTAGTCGTCGAGAAGGTCAAGGGGCTTCCCGCTGATCACGGTCTGAACGCCGCCACTGGCGAGTATGAGAATCTGCTCGACGCCGGCGTTCCCGACCCGACCAAGGTGACGCGCTCGGCGCTGCAGAACGCGGCCTCGATCGCTGGTCTGTTCTTGACCACTGAGGCGGTCATCGCTGACAAGCCGGAGAAGGCTCCGGCTGTTCCGCCAGGCGGCGATGGCGGCATGGGTGGCATGGACTTCTGATCCGAGTCACAGCAACAAAGGGGCGGTTCCATGGGAGCCGCCCCTTTTTGACTCTCGCCCAGACAGCGGCGCGCGATCCTGCGCGGGTGGAGCTGCGTTTTCTGTCTTGGGACAGCTAGCGGGGGCTGATCGGGCCGTTTCGACCCTTGTTTGCCGTCTTGACGCAACAAGCGCCACACGAAGTGGCCGAGGGAAGTGATCGTTACCAGCCCGGCAGTTGCGTGAGGTTCTCAACGAAGAACCGGTAGTCCTTCAGCTGGTCCATATCCGGCAGCGGCGTCGGCCACTCTGCGGTTGTCCAGCCGCGCGGAGGATTGGTGCTGGTGTATAGCCAGGTCTCACCCGCATACGGCTTTGCGGGACCAAACCGTGGAGCCAGGTCCTCGGCATCGACCACAGGGACCCCAGAGATGGTGGCCACATGAGGCAGGATGACGTCAACGGTTCGGGTCCCGGCTGGCAGCGGCGGATAGTTGCTCGTCACGCTGGCCTGGCCGCCTTCACGGCGCAGGGAACCCGCCCATAGCCCTAACGAGCTACACAAGCATTCGTACGCCTTGCGTTCCGCGACGGCGGTGGTAAGCCACGACACTGTCAGGGTATTGGCTGCCGGGGAACCGCCAGGCTTGATCTGCGGGCCGCTCACCACATCGCGGTTCAGCACGTCCACTCCGTCAGGGAGTACGCCGCCGATCGGTGACAAGGCGGGCGTCAGAATGTAGGTGGATTGATCGGTGAGCGACTTGATCGTCCATTCCACCGACGTACGGCCGGGCGCCGTGACCACTCGATCGATCGTGATGCTTTGAACACGCCGGGGCTGCTGGCGGTAACGGAATTCATGCTGTCCAAGAACCGGGTGGGCCGGGCCTGCCGGCCGCACCAGATTCGTCGGATGCAACGCGGTCGGCACCTGGCCGCTTGCTGTCACCGGTATACCTACAAAGGGCGCCATATTGATCAGGTCTACGTCGATGTAGTTGAGCGAATCTGGCAGCGGTGGAAACGTTGCTTGCAGCAGCCGAGTCTCGCCGATCCGCAGCCCTTGTTGCGCCAACCACAGCGGCGTACAGAGGCATCGGTTGAACAGTCGTCTCGATTCGTGGCTGAGCGTTCGATAGACCTTGTCTCCGGTTGGGTCGATCAAGAACATGCTGACGTCACCCTCAGAGCTGCGACTCAAGCCGAGATCCACCCAAGACGGCAACTTGTCGCCCGACGCGTAGCCGGGAGCACTGAGGGGAGTCACTGACCAGTCGACAACCGTTGCAAGCTCGAGTCGCCGTACAGCATGGATAGCGAACCGTGTGCTGATATGCAGCCCTTCGGCTGTCGTCCATTCGGCCTCAGCTGCTACCGGCAATTCCGGGTTGGTCGGCGCGGGCGGCGGCAGCGTCTCGACTGTCGGCGACGATGTCGCGTTATTGCGGAAGAGGCCAGGCTCTTCTTTGGCATACGTGCAGCCACTCGAGAGCGCGCAGGCCGTCGCTACGACGGCGACCAGCCGCTTCATCGCAGCCACTCCGCAATTCTACGAGCGACCGATCTATCAGAACCCGGGGAATATCGTGACCATGACTGCGAACCGAACGGTAAGAGAGATGACGAGCCGAGCGGTAGAGAGATGAATAGTGACGATCTATATTGATCCGCCGATCTGGCCGGGCCACGGCCACCTCTGGTCGCACATGATCAGCGACCAGTCATATGAGGAGCTGCACGCCTTTGCCGCACGGATCGGCATACCGAGACGCGGGTTCGAGCGTGATCACTACGACGTGATCGCCGAACGCTATTCCGTCGCGCTGGCCGCGGGTGCCCAGCCGGTGCGGTCTCGTGAGATCGTGACACTGCTGATAGCTGCCGGGTTGCGTCGCCGCCGCCCGTCGCGCCTGGCACCGCCCGGCCGAACCGACGAGCGCCCCTAGTGAACTGCTGGTCTGGCGTTGCGCGCAGACTAGATTGACGCGAAGAAAGGAGCCGGCCCGTGACCAGTTGCGTCCATCTCGACGCCACTCCGCTGACCCCACCGCCCAGCGAGTTCCAAGCCGCCTGCAGTGATTGCCTCGCCGTGGGTGGGCACTGGGTTCATCTGCGTCGCTGCCTCAGTTG
>JAICEV010000468.1 GCA_025923975.1 Propionibacteriaceae bacterium | reverse complement strand
GCGAGGGCGCCCAGTGCGAAGCCAACCCAGATCGCCCGCTTCGCCTGGCGGAGTCCATACACTTCGGCGAGTACGTCACCAACGATGTAGGTCAGCGGGAAGAGAAACGCGCCACCGTCGGTGAAGATGCCACCCCCGAGAAACTCCGGCAGCCCGTCAACGACGGTGATCGTCTTGGTCGCGGCGATATTGGAGATCAGCAGCAGCCCGCAGAAGACTGCGACGATAACCGCGTACGTGCCGCTTGGTGCGGTCACGAACGACACGCTGGAGGATGACTCTCGCTGCTGAGTGTCGTGCACTGTGGTCACGCCGAGCGATCCTAGGCGCGCTCATGGCAGGCTGGCCACATGAGCGACTACCCGAACGAGGTCCCCGACGAGTCCGAGCAGCTAGACCAGATTGAGCCACAACGATCTTTGATCGACCGCGGTGTGGACGATGTGCTGGACGAGGGCTACTCGCCGCCCGAGCGTTACTCCCCGCTGATCCGCGAGGGGGAGCACGAGACTCTGGACGAGCGACTCGAGGAGGAGATTCCTGAGCCCGACCCGTACGCGCTGGAAGAGGAGAATGAGATCCTCGACGACGGCGAGGTCGGCGATGAGCGAGCCGGACGCCTGGTAGAGCCGAACGAGGGTATTGGGCCGGATGTGGAGTCTGATCTGGTCGGCATGGACGTCGGTATCGATGGCGCGGCAGCGAGCGCGGAGGAAGCAGCTGTTCACATCGTTCCCGACGACGAGCGTCTTCGCTAGGCGACCAGATAACGCACGTGCCCGAGCACCGAGATAGCGACGCCCTTTACCCAACAATCGAGCCATATACCCGCGGAATGCTGGACGTCGGCGATGGCCAACAGATCTATTGGGAGGAGTGCGGCAATCCGGCAGGCAAGCCGGCGGTTTTCCTGCACGGTGGGCCCGGCGGAGCGCTGAATCCTGAAGTTCGTCGGCTGTTCGACCCGGCCCGCTACCGCGTCGTCCTCTTTGATCAACGTGGCTGCGGCCAAAGCCGGCCGCATGCCAGCGAGCCGGGCGCCGATCTCAGTGCCAACACCACGTGGCACCTGGTTGCCGACATCGAGCGGCTCCGTGAGCATCGCGGCATCGAGCGGTGGCAAGTCTTCGGCGGATCCTGGGGCAGCGCGCTGGCCTTGGCGTACGCCGAAGAGCACAGTGACCGGGTCACAGAGCTTGTGCTGCGAGGAATTTTTACCCTCCGCAGCAGCGAGCTCGACTTCTACTACAACGGTCCCGCCGGGCAGCTGTTTCCGGAACGCTATGAAATGTTCCTCGCTCCGCTGGGCGGTCGCCCCTTTGCCGGTGACACCATCTCCGCGTATCACGAGCTGCTGTTCGATCCCGATCCGGCCGTTCACGGGCCGGCCGGTGTGGCCTGGAGCACCTGGGAGGCTGCCACCATCACCCTGGAGCCGGACGAAGGCTTGATTGCGGACGTCAGCGATCCGACGTACGCGCTGGCTTTCGCGCGCATCGAGAACCACTACTTCTTCCATCGGGGCTGGTTTGCCGAGGGTCAGCTGATCGCCAATGCCGACCGGCTAGCCGACATTCCGGGTGTCATCATCCAAGGTCGTTACGACGTAGCGACTCCAGCGATTACGGCATATGACTTGCATCAGGCCTGGCCCAGCGCCGAACTTAGGATCGTTCCGGTTGCTGGCCACGCATTCTCTGAGCCCGGCATCCTCGAGGCGCTGGTCGCCGCGACCGATCGGTTTGCGCTCCAAGTAACTGTTGGGGGTGTTGCGGGCTCTTGACCTAGGATGAGGTGTTGACATTCTCCATCGTCTGTGAGGAACCAACTGAGTAGGTCAGAGACAACGGCCAGCGCACCTGATGCGTCCAGCGCCCGCCCTCGAGAATCGTCTGCCTCGAATTCGTTGAGAAAGGCATCGGGCCCGAGAGCCGATGGCGGCGGTCTGGAGGAGCTGCGCCGGGTAACGGTTCCGGCTTCGGTAGAGATGGTCAACATCCTCGGGCCTCGTGATGAGTTCTTGCACATCCTGGAGCGGGAGCTCGAGGCAGGTATCCACGTTCGGGGCAACGAGATCACCCTTACCGGCTCTCCGGCAGCCGTCGACCTTGCCATCGACGTCATCACTGAGCTGGTCACGGTGCTGCGGACCGGCCAGGGGTTGACCGCAGATGCGGTGGAGCGCATCTGCGCAATGCTGACTGCACGCGAGGAGGCCAGCCCTGCGGACGTGCTCACCCACAACATCTTGTCGGCGCGGGGAAAGACGATCCGGCCGAAGACGCTCAATCAGAAGCGGTACGTGGACGCCATCGACAAGCACACGGTGGTCTTCGCCATCGGTCCTGCCGGAACTGGAAAGACCTATCTAGCGGTCGCGAAAGCGGTTCGTGCTCTGCAGGACAAGCAGGTCAACCGAATCATCTTGACCCGACCGGCCGTGGAGGCTGGCGAGCATCTCGGCTTTCTGCCTGGCACCCTGAGCGACAAGATCGACCCATACCTGCGCCCGCTCTACGACGCATTGCACGACATGCTCGATCCAGATTCGATTCCGCGGCTGCTCACTGCCGGCACGATCGAGGTTGCGCCGCTGGCGTACATGCGCGGTCGCACCCTGAACGACGCCTTCATCATTTTGGACGAGGCTCAGAACACCTCGATGGAACAAATGAAGATGTTCCTGACGCGGCTCGGGTTCGGGTCCAGGATGGTGGTCACGGGCGACATCACCCAGGTCGACCTGCCCGGCGGGACGCGCAGCGGCCTGCGGGTGGTGCGAGGCATTCTCGACAAGGTTGACGACATCGCGTTCTGCAATCTCACCAATCACGATGTGGTGCGGCACAAGCTGGTCGGCAGAATCGTCGCGGCCTACGACAAGTTCGAGGCGAGTCATACCGATGCCTCGCGTACGGAGTCGGCCGCACCGCCG
>JAICEV010000467.1 GCA_025923975.1 Propionibacteriaceae bacterium | reverse complement strand
GCTGATCGAGTTCTACGGCGGACAATGCAAGCTGGTCGAGGATCCGACGACGATCTATGCGGTGGCGGCCGATCTTGCTGACCGCTGCGGCGGGTACTACCTCGACCAGTTCACCTACGCCGAACGGGCCACCGACTGGCGGGGCAATAACAACATTGCCGAGTCGATGTTTGCCCAGTTGAGTCGGGAGCCATATCCGATACCGGTCTGGGTAGTGGTTGGCGCCGGCACCGGAGGTACCAGCGCCACTATCGGCCGCTACACGAGGCTGAAGAAGTACGACACCCGGCTTTGTGTGGTCGATCCCGAGGGCTCGGCGTTCTATGACGGATGGCAGAACCGTGATCCCGCAGTCACCGCTGTCGGCTCGAAGATCGAAGGGATCGGCCGCCCACGGGTAGAGCCCAGCTTCATACCGTCACTGGTGGACCGGATGATCGCGGTCCCAGACGCCGCTTCGATTGCTGCCATGCGATGGTGCACCCACAAGCTTGACCACTGGGTGGGTGGATCAACCGGCACCAATATGTGGGGGGCGCTGCAGCTGATTGCGGAGATGAAGGCGGAGGGCACGCGCGGCAGCGTAATCACGCTGCTGTGTGATGATGGGCGCCGCTACGCTCGCACCTACTACGACGACGCCTGGGTCGCCGAGCGGGGCTGGGACCTGGCTCCATACCAAGCGATGCTCGAGACGTTCGAGGCGACTGGTACCTGGCCAACCACCTGAGCCTCCGGCCCGGGTGTAGGGCATCAGGGCGAGAGAGCGGCGAGAGCGAGGCCGGCGGCGAAGGCGACGGCGGTCACGAGCTCGGTCAGGCCGGTGGCTTTGAGTACGCCAATGAGGGCCGGCCCGGTGCCGCCAGACAGCACGACGCGGACGGCCGGGATGATCAAAAGCAGCCCGGCCAGCCCGAAGAGCGCCCACCAGGACGTGAGCAGCGACGCAATGATGATCAGCAGCGCGCTGAGGGCTATCAAGATCACATACAAGACCCGCGTTCCAGCGTCTCCGAGCCTGGTCGCCAGGGTTCGCTTACCGACCTGCGCATCGCCCCGAATATCGCGCAGGTTATTGGTCACCAGGATTGCGCAGGCCAAGGCGCCGACCCACACGCCGGTAAGCAGCGTGGCAAGCGAGATCCTGCCCACCTGGACGTACGTTGTGCCGCACACCGCCACCAGGCCGAAGAAGATGAAGACGAAAAGCTCGCCCAGACCGGCATATCCGTACGGCCGCTTGCCACCGGTGTAATACCAGGCGGCCAGCACACACGCCACACCAACAACCAGCAACCACCACTGCTGGGTCAAGATCACAAGTGCCAGTCCGGCGAGACCGGCGATCCCGAAGCTGACGAACGCGGCTCGCTTCACCAGTGGCGGAGACGCCAGACCTGAACCGACCAACCGCAATGGGCCGACGCGTTCAGTGTCTGTGCCGCGAATACCGTCCGAGTAATCATTGGCATAGTTCACGCCGACCTGAAGTGCCAGGCTTACGACAAGCGCCAGGACTGCCGCGACCCATGAGAAGCCTTGCTCGAAGACGGCCAGGCCCGTTCCCGCGATCACTGGAGAGCAGGCTGCCGGCAGGGTACGCGGCCGAGCGCCGGCTAGCCACTGCGTCGGAGTCGGTCGGGGTGCCGCCTCGGCAGTCACGCGGTCGCCTGCCGCTCGGCACGGGCGTTCATGATCATCGACTTGATCCCTACCCGATCCGGTTTGCCATTGGCTAGCCACGGAAGCCGATCAAGGTAGAACAGTTCGCGCGGGATCGCGTACCACGGCAGCGATTCCCGCACCTCGCCTTGGAGGTCATCGAGGGAACCAGGTGAATCCAACACGGCAATGATCGTTGTTCCCCACACTGGGTCATCCACGCCGAGCACGGCGCCGTGAGCACCATGACGCGCCGCCCACCGCTGCACCGAGCGCTCAACGTCTGCAAGATCGACCTTGTGACCGCCGGTGATCACGATGTCATCCAGGCGTCCGAGCACCACCAGCTTCCCGGCATCCCAGCATCCCCGATCCGGAGTGCGGAAAGTGCCCTCCACAAAAGCCTCAGCAGTAAGGTCGGGCCGCAGCCGATACCCGGCAAACAGTGTCGAACTCCTGATCAGGATGCGACCGTCGGTGCCGAGGTCGACAGCGACCCCTTGAAGCGGCTGCCCGTCATAGACACAGCCGCCGCAGGTCTCGGTCATGCCGTACGTGGTCACGATCCTGATCCCAGCGGCGAGGGCACGCTGCACCAAATCAGCGCTCGCCGGGGCGCCGCCGACCAGGACCGCGCTGAAGCTGGCCAAGGCTTCGGTGACATCAGCACGATGCAACGCCCGACCGAGCTGAGCCGGAACCAGCGAGATGTAGCTCCGATCCGACAGCTTGCCGGCCGCCTCAGGCAAGTCGCCCAGATCGGAACGCGCGGGCACGGCGCGGGTACCGCCAAGACCCGCACGGGCCAGCACCATCAGGCCTGCGATGTAGCAGGGCGGCAAGGCCAGCACCCAATCGCCAACCCCACCCAGCCGGGCGTGCGTCGCCTCGACCGACGCGCGGATCGCTGCACGAGAGAGCACGACGCCCTTCGGCGATCCAGTCGAACCGGATGTAGCGATAACCACCGCAGCGTCGACCTCATCCACCGGCTTATCGGGCTCCAGCACGGTGATTGCGCGCTCCCGCTCGATCGGATCCGTTGGCAGCGGTGCAATGGCCGGCCCTCCAGTCAGAGAAACGGCCAGCGCCTCGGCGGCCTCCGAGGGCTGAACCATCTTGAGCCGTGCGAGATCTGGACCGGCTGCGCTCACGGCGACCAGGCTAACCAGCAGCTGCGATTGGTCCAGACTGGGACCGTGCCGCACGAGCCTTACTGTTATGCGCTCGGGTTGCGTATTCGGTTTCGCGGCATCAGCGAACGCCAAGGCATGGTGTGGC
>JAICEV010000466.1 GCA_025923975.1 Propionibacteriaceae bacterium | reverse complement strand
TGGTCTGCGACGCTCAGTCCCTCAGCCTTGATGCCGGCAGCAAGGGTCAGTACCCGAATCAGCGCAGATATCCCGTCCTTGTCAGGTACGGCCTCGGGATCGACGCAATACCCAATGGCCTCCTCATAGCCGTACGCCAGCCCCGGCACGCGCCCGATCCACTTGAATCCGGTCAAGGTATAGACGAAGGGTTGGCCGTAGGCCGCAGCAATGACCGACAACAGGGAGCTCGAGACGATCGAGCAGGCATACATACCGCGGACGCCCCGCCGTAGCGCGTCCTCACCAAGCAGCACACCGAGTTCATCACCGCTCAACATCCGCCACCGCCCGTCGATGACGGCAGCTATCGCACAGCGGTCGGCATCAGGGTCGTTGGCGATCACCAGGTCCGCGTGAGTCTGCTGTGCTCGGCTGAGAGCCAAGTCGATGGCACCAGGTTCCTCTGGATTCGGAAATGCCACCGTCGGGAACCTGGGATCCGGCTCGGCCTGCTCGGCGACCACATAAGCAGCAGGGAACCGGCAGGCCTTCACCGCCCGCTCGACCAGTGAGCCACCCACGCCATGCAGCGCGGTGTAGACCCAGCGCAGCTCGCGGGGCCCATCTGGCGGTACCAGGAAAGCGATGCGATTCAGATAGGCGGCTACCAACTCATCTCCGAGGACCGCGTAGGACTGCGAGCGTGGTACGTCGTCCAGGCTCTGCTTAGCGACCTCGTCGATTCTGGAGGAGATCTCCGCGTCGGCCGGAGGCACGATCTGCGAGCCGTCGCCGAGAAAGACCTTGTAGCCGTTGTCCTGAGGCGGGTTGTGCGAGGCGGTGATCACTACGCCAGCCACACAGCCCAGATGGCGGATCCCAAAGGCCACCACCGGCGTCGGCAAGGGACCTGACGTGATCATGGTCTGGAAGCCGGCGCCTGACATGATCTCGGCCGTGTCCCGCGCGAAGACATCAGAGTTGTGCCGGGCATCGAAGCCGATGATCACCTTGCCGCCGGCAAGACTGTGATCAAGAAGGTAGGTCGTGAGCCCGGCAGTGGCTTGTCCGACGACGACCCGGTTCATGCGATTCGGTCCTGGTCCCAGGGCGCCGCGAAGCCCAGCCGTGCCGAACTGGAGCCGGGAGGAAAACGCATCGACGAGTTCAGCTAGCGCATAGGCGTCAGCCGCGTCGACCGCCGCAAGGAGATCGTCCACCTGCTGCCGTGTCTGTGGGTCCGGATCTTGCTCGGTCCAGCCAGCAATGGCGCGGGCGAGTTCTCCGGAGAGGGTTGGTGCCCGTGATGTCACAGGGCCGCCGCAATTCCTCCGAGCAACCGTCGCAGCCGCGGCGCAGCTTCGTGGCCAGCGAGGAGCACCTCTTCGTGGCTGAGCGGCGCCGGCGAGATACCCGCCGCCATATTCGTGACCAGAGAGATGCCGAGCACCTCGGCGCCCAGCTCGCGGGCCGCGATGGTCTCCAGCGTGGTTGACATTCCAACCAGGTCGCCGCCAAGCACACCAGCCATCCGCACCTCGGCTGGGGTCTCGAACTGAGGCCCGCGGAACTGCACATAGACGCCCTCCGGTAATCCCGGCTCGACCGAGCGAGCAAGATCACGAAGCCGCGCCGAGTATGGCATCGACATGTCAATGAAGCGTGCACCGGCTAGCGGAGAGCTACCCGTCAGATTGATGTAGTCCCTGATCAGGACTGTCGTTCCGGGCGCCCACTCCGAGTTCAGGCCACCACACCCGTTGGTCAGCACGATGATATTCGCGCCCGCACAAATGGCTGTGCGAACTCCATGCACCACTTGGTCTGCGCCGTAGCCCTCGTACAGGTGGGTACGGCCCGTGAAGATCGCCGTAATCCTGCCCGAAGGCGCCGATGCGATCCGGAGCGCCCCGCCATGACCGACAACGGTTGGCTTCGCGAAGCCCGGTAGATCGACCAAGTCGCAGCTGCCGAGAGGCTGACCAAGATCATCAGCGGCCGCCGACCATCCAGATCCCAGCACGAAAGCGACCTCGAGGTGCGGGATCTCGAACCGTTCGAGGATTGCCGATGCAGCTACTTTGGCGAGGGCGTACGGATCCGAGGGCAAGCCAGCAGCGGGCATGGTCGCACTCTAGCTGCGGGAGAAGGTGACAGCTGTGCGCGTTAGCGACATGCCTCTTAGGCTTAGGCATGCGCTCGGGTGAATGAAAGTGGTCAGTATGGAGAGAGGCGAGGCGGGGCGGGTCTTCATCAGTTATCGACGCCAGGAGACGGCGTGGCCAGCGCGTGAGCTTTACGACGTCTTGGTAGCTGAGCTGGGGCCTGACCGGGTCTTCAAGGATGTCGACAACATCGAGCCGGGCGACGACTTCGTCGAACGAATTCAGTCGGCAGTGGGCTCCTGCCAGGTGCTGCTGGCCCTGATCGGGCCCCAGTGGCTAACGATCACCGATGCCAGGGGCGAAAAGCGCCTGAATGACCCGCAGGACTTCGTTCGGCTCGAGGTTGAGACCGCGCTGAATCGAGACGACGTTCGAGTGATTCCGATTCTGGTAGACAACGCCAAGATGCCGACGGCTCAGGAATTGCCAGCCGGGCTGGCGGCCTTGAGCCGTCGACAGGCGGTCGAGATAAACCCGGTCAGCTTTGACACTCGTCGACTCCTGAAGGTGCTCAACGACACGCTGAGCGATGTCCGCCGCGAGCTAACCGAGCCATCGATTCCCGCTGCCGGCTCAGGGGTCCGGCCACCGTGGAAGCCACCGCCGGCACCTCCGGTGGAATCGCCGGCCGTCGCCTGGACGAGCGATGAGCGACCGTCCGTGACTGCCGGACCCGGAAGCGATCGAGCGGCAGCCCGAAGACGAACGGGAACGCTCGTAGCCGCCGGTATTTCGATCGTTTTGCTGGTGGCGGTTGGCATCGCTGTGTGGTACCTCACGCGCGACCGTAACCAACTCACTGCGA
>JAICEV010000465.1 GCA_025923975.1 Propionibacteriaceae bacterium | reverse complement strand
CTTCGGGATTGCGCGAACTCGGTTTCGACTCGCTTGCGCGCAGCCGCGAATCCGGACGAGGTGGCCAGTCACGCCCTCGTCGATCATCCCCCGCATTCCGCCCACGTCCGTGCAGACCGCTGGCCGTCCGGACGCCATCGCTTCCAGCAGCGACTCGTGGCTACATGAGCACGGTCTCGGCTGGAGACTCAACGTGACCAGCAGTACCCGACCTACCGCGCTCCGCAACTTCCCTATGCAATCCCACGGCGCTGAGACCTGACTTGGGCCACGATTGCGCACTCATCGCGGTGATTGTGCTGTTGGCTAGGTGATTCACGGTGAGTCTGGCTGGGATTTGCGCACTAGCCGAGCGTTGGTGAGGGTAGTTCCGTGCCGTATGTGCGGACGGTGCGGACCTCATCGGGGGCGACGGCGGTTCAGATCGTGTGGAAGTACCGCCGCGGTTCGCGGGAGATCGAGCACCTCGGGTCGGCCCATTCGGAGGTTGATGTTGAGCTGTTGAAGGCTGCGGCGGTTCAGCGGATCGCGGCTGGTCAAGACGAGCTCCCGCTCAGGACGCCAGCCAAGACCGAGCCGGTTGCGCTGGAGATCACCAGCACTCGGATGGGCAGGTTGCTGGACGCTGTCGGGTATGCCTACCGGCAGCTCGGCTTGGATGTGGCAGCCGGGCGGGACCAGGTGTTCGAGCAACTGGTCACGGCCAGGATCATCGAACCGACCAGCAAGGAGGACGCCGCCCGAGTGCTGGTCGAGGCTGGGGTCCGGCCGTTGTCGTACCGCACGGTGAAACGTCGCCTGCCCAGCTACGCGACGCAGCAGTGGCGTGAGCGGTTATCGGGCGCTCTGGCCGCGCGAGCGAACCTGGGCCCATCGGCGTTGGTGTTGTACGAGGTCAGCACACTCTGGTTCGAGGCCGAGACCGGTGACGGGTTCCGGGAGCCGGGGTTCTCCAAAGAGCGGCGTCTGGAGCCTCAGATCACCGTGGGCTTGCTGACCGATGCGACCGGTGCGCCGTTGATGGTGGACGCGTTCGAGGGCAACCGTGCCGAAACCCGCACGATGATCCCGCTGATCGGTTCCTTTGTCGAGGCGCACGGTATCACCGGGGTCACCGTGGTGGCTGATGCGGGGATGATGAGCGAGGCGAACCTCAAAGACATCGAGGACGCCGGCTGGAACTTTGTCGTGGGCGGGAAACTGCCCGACATCCCCTACGCCATCGCCGAGTGGCACCGTGAGCATCCAGACGCCGCTCCGCCGGACCAGCTGGTGCTCACCCAGCCGACCGTGATGGGTCCGCTGGCCGACCAGCGGAAACGGACGACCTACTACCAGTACCGGGCTGAACGTGCCCGCCGCACCTTGCACGGCATCGACACCCAGGTCGCCAAGGCCGAGAAGGCCGTCGCCGGGCAGGTACCGGTCAAGCGGAACCGGTTCATCCAGCTCACCGGAGGCACCAAGACAGTGAACCGGGACCTGGAAGCCAAAGCCCGGATGCTGGCCGGCTGGAAGCCCTACGTCACCAACCTCGAAGACCAGACCGCGGAGTACGTGATCGGCGCCTATCACCACATGTGGCGCATCGAGCACGCCTTCCGGATGTCCAAACACGACCTGAAAGCCCGGCCGATCTATCACCGCAAACGCGAGTCGATCGACGCTCACCTAGCCGTCGTGTTCGCCGCTCTCGCGGTCTCGCACTGGATCGAGCAGCGCACCGGCTGGAGCATCAGAAAGTTCGTTCGCACCTTCCGCCGCTACCGGCAGGTCACGATCAACACTGGAACCCTCCAAGTCGCGGCCGAGCAGCCCCTACCCGACGACGAACGCGCCATCCTGGCCAAACTCCACCGCCAAGGTGCGCACTAGTTTGGCCCAAGTCGGGTTTATGGCTGATTCACGCAAATCCGATTTTTCATTTCACCAGCGATTCGGCTTCATCAGCAGCGCGTGGTCGATGCGCCGCTTCCCAGGCGAGAACGTCGGCAAATCGGCGTGCAGCTGCGACATATTGTGGGCGTTCCAGAACCTCTGAAATGGCGTCAGCAATATGCGACGGCATTGCTTTCTTGCTCAGTCGTATCCCAGCACCGAGTCGGAGTACCCGTACGGTGTTGTCCTTCTGATCGCGACCCATGGGTATACACACCAATGGCACGCCGGCTGCCAGTGACTTCAGCACGGTGCCGTGACCGGCGTGGGTAACGACGACTGAGGCTTCGCGTAGCACTCGGACGTGCGGCGCAGCAGGCACGATTTGAACATTCGGCACCGCCTGGATCTCATCCGGGTCGACCCCCTGACCGGTTGTCAGCACCGCCCTCACCGACAGCTGACCCAAAGCCACGACTATGCGTTGGAGCAAATCGATTTGATCTTGATATATCGAGCTTGTTGCGACCAGGACGAGCGGCTCACTGCCTGGGCCCGTCCAATCTTTTTTGGGCCATTCCGTCTTAGTGGCCCAATCGGGGTCGTCGAGCTGCGGGCCGACGTAACGAACGTTCTTTGGAAGCTGCGGCGCGCTGAAGTCAAAGGATGGGCTGGTCATCACGAGCACGCGGCTGCACCGGTCGAATAACTCGAAAACATTGTCGAGCGGGAGCTGTTCGTAGCGTTCGAGAACAGCGTTGAGCCGCGACAGGGTAGGAGTAAAGAGCCAGGACGCCATTCTCGGGGCAACCTTGTCTCTCATCGTGGCCAGGAAGCTGTGTCCCGGCGACCAGCCAGTGCCGAGGAGTGGCAGCCCGGGCGTAGGCCGGGCGTATGTCTGCGTCACAAGTGCTGCTGTGGGACGCCGCGTGGCCAGCGCTCCGATCAAAATTCCTGGCAGCCCGTCGCCCAGGATGGCGTCAGCCGGAAAATCTCTGAATGTCGCGATGACGTCGTGGGCGAACCGACTAGTCATTGTCTTCCCGGCGTAGTCCTTGGCAGCCTTGAACGCTCGGTATGG
>JAICEV010000464.1 GCA_025923975.1 Propionibacteriaceae bacterium | reverse complement strand
GTGGAGCGGTCCCCAGTACGCACCACCGCGAGGAGGTTCACAATTAAGCTCACCCTCATACGGCCCGTATGGTGCTCGTGGCCGGCCGCCGTCCGGAGCGCCGACCGGTGGTGGCTACTACCAGGGATACCCCTCACCAAGTTTCGGTCGGCCGTCCTTCGGCGGCGGAGTGCCACAGTACGGCCCGGCACCGTTTGTGCCCGCGCCGCGCCGCAGGAATCCGCTACGGATGCTGCTGGGCGTGATCATCATCGTCACACTGGTCGCCATCGCCGGCCTGGCGATCGTTGGCCTCACCCCCGACTCGTCGACCGCCGCATACCAGAACGACGATTACCGCGTCCCACCGCCAGACACCAACCCGCCGCCGATTCCGCTGCCTCAGACCTACCAGGAAGCCGAAGAGTGGATCACTAAGAGCCCCTTCTACAACCAGACGGTGCCGGCGCCGGTGCGCTGCAACTCCCAGCCGATCAATGTGGTGACCGCCAGCGACGCCCAACTCGAGGCGCATTTTGAGGGCTTGATGGAGTGCCTGGTACGAGTCTGGGAGCCACCGGTTACCAATGCCGGCTACATCATCGTGCGGCCAACAGTCACCATTTACGGCGAAGAGCTCACCACGAAGTGTGGCAGAACTGGAATCAACGCCTTTTACTGCACTGCCGATCAGCAGGTGTACTACAGCAGGCTGCTACCGCAGGCTCTGCCGACGGTTCGCAGAGACAAGTGGACCGCCGATATCGTCATGGCGCATGAGTTCGGTCATGCATTGCAGGGCCGAACCGGCATTCTGGTCTCCGCGCACGCGCTCGGCCAGGAGTCCGGCCAAAAGAGCACCGAGTTGCAATACACCCGTCGGCTCGAGACGCAGGCGGACTGTTTCTCCGGGATGTTCATTCGGGCTGTTTCGGAGTCCATAGGCGTACAGCAACAAGACCTCCCCGGGATCTTGTATATCTACGTCGCCATCGGCGACGACTCCCTCTCAGGTGACCCCAACATCGTCGGAAACCATGGGCTCGGGCGATCGCGCGAGTACTGGGGCAACATGGGCCTAGGGACCAACGCTGTCGTGAACTGCAACACCTTCGTCGTCCCATCCAGCCTCGTGCGCTAGTGATGCTCCGGCCTGAGCCAGTCGATGGGGCGCGTTAACTCAGACCAGAAGCGCGGTTGCGATTGCTGCGATGCCTTCGCCGCGACCGATCAGCCCGAGGCCGTCGGTGGTAGTCGCCGAAAGACTGACGGGAGCGCCAACCGCTTTGCTCATCACCTGCTCCGCCTCAGCACTCCGCGACCCAAGCCTGGGACGCTCCCCTACCAGCTGGACGGCAACGTTGGAGATGTCAAAGCCGGCCGCTCGTACCCGGGCAGCAGTTTCGGCAAGAAAGGCAGCACCTGAGGCATCAGACCACTCCGGATCCGCCGTCCCGTAGTTGCTGCCAAGGTCACCAAGCCCAGCGGCGCTCAACAATGCATCACAGACTGCATGGGCGACGACGTCACCGTCGGAGTGACCGTGCGGGCCTACGTCGTCATCGAAAAGCAGACAGGCGATATTCATCGGCCGGCCTGATGCCAGCCGATGAACGTCGATGCCGATTCCGGTGCGCGGAAGACGGGCCTGCGAACTCAGGAAGCAAGGACCTCGTCAAGCAGGACCTCGGCTTTATCCTCCTCGACACGCTCCGCAAGAGCGAGCTCGGAGACTAGGATCTGCCGAGCCTTGGCAAGCATGCGCTTCTCGCCGGCGGACAGGCCGCGCTCCCGCTCCCGGCGCCAGAGGTCGCGGACGACCTCGGCAACCTTCAGCACATTGCCGGAGTGGAGCTTCTCGAGATTGGCCTTGTACCGGCGCGACCAGTTGGTCGGCTCCTCGGTGTGGGGCGCGCGAAGAACACCAAAAACTCTTTCCAAACCGTCAGCGTCCACAACGTCACGGACCCCAACAAGGTCCAGATTGCACGCAGGCACGCGGACTACCAGATCACTCTGACCAACAATCCTCAATACGAGATAAAGCTTGTCTTCACCCTTGATCTGCCGGGTTTCGATGTCCTCGATGACGGCGGCTCCATGATTGGGGTAGACCACCGTTTCGCCGACTGTAAAGGTCATATTGTTTTGTACCCCTTTCGCGCAACCAAGCTTAGCACGGCGGCAACCCCGGATTGACGGCGTTTGCGCTAGCCAGAGGGCAGTATCGGGCTGGTGTTGGGCTTGACAAACCGGGTCCGAATGTGCCTTAAGTGTGCCCTGGGTCACTGACATCCACACTCAGCTGCAAGCGTCGGAATCAGGCACCGTCGCACCGAGCCAGGCTGACGCGCCGCCGTCCCGAACGAGTGACAGAGCAGCCACGCCTTCTCTTCCTGACGCGTGAGGAGGACAGCTGCAAAACGTCCGTTGGCCGGTACCTGCACGAACGGCGAAGGTGCCGCTAGGCTGCATCGCAAGTGTCCCGTCGCCAGGCAGGAGTCGGCCATCGTGTCTTGGAACCCGAGTCGAGCAAGTGGAGCAGGCCGCATTCGGTTCCGCGGCGGCGCGGGAGTCATCACATTGCGGAGTGGTGTGAGCCTGCTTCTGGTCATCGGTCTGCTCCTTGTGGCAGGAGCATGCGGACGGAACGCACAGACTGATAAGCCGTATACACCGGCCGAGGGCGCCAATTTCGATGTCGGCAACCCGGCAAATCCGAACGACGTGGTACACGTTCGCAACCTGCTCATCATCAGTCATGCACCCGGCGAAGGCATCGTTTCCGCCTCTATCGTCACTGATGGCCGGGATGCGCTAACGTCGGTGAGCGGGATGCCAATCAAAGTGGATGGAACCGAGGGTGCTCCATTCACTGCCACGATCCCCAACACGGTGTCGATCGCCAACGGCGCGCTTGTGGTGCTCACGAATCAGGCGCCGATCACGGTGACGAGCCCGGATCTTATGGCCGGTCTCGATGCCATCCTGAC
>JAICEV010000463.1 GCA_025923975.1 Propionibacteriaceae bacterium | reverse complement strand
GGGTGAGCCGGTCGGCACGCTGTTCCATCCCACGGGTCGCCGCCGACCGACCCGGCTGCTCTGGCTGCGGCATGCCAGCGACGCGCGTGGCACTCTGGTCCTGGATGCCGGGGCTGTCCGGGCGCTCACCCAGCGCAAGGCCTCGCTGCTTCCGGCCGGCATCACCGCCGTACTCGGCCAGTTCTCCTCTGGCGAGCCGGTGGAGCTGGTCGGCCCTGATGGGTTGGTTGTCGCCCGCGGTCTGGTGAACTACGACTCCGACGAGCTGCCGGCTTTGCTGGGCCGCAGCACTCGCGATCTTGCCGCCGAGCTGGGTGCCGGGTACGACCGTACGGTGGTGCATCGCGACGCGCTCGTCGTTATTGAGAACGCCGAGACCAGCGCTTGAACGCTGCGTAGTGCGCTCAAAAAGAATCTGTCAGTGCGGTGCGGCAGGATGGTCTGCATCATGACGACGCTCTTCTTTGATCAGTTCGATAGCCAGGTAGGTGTGATTGGCATCCTCGCCGGGTCCGCTGGCGTACGCGAGGTTGGCTGGCGGCTGCGACCCGAAGGTGCATCGATCGAGCCTGACGAGACAGTGCAGATGGCGTTAGGTCAGCTGCGTGAGTACTTCGCGGGACAGCGGCGAGACTTCACGCTGCCGTTGGATCTGCCTGCGATGGAGCCGGTGAGCGAGGCGGTACTTCGGGCCCTCAGAACGGTCCGTTACGGAGAGACGATCACCTACGGCGAATTTGCCAAGCTGAGCGGCACGGGAGTGCCAGCGCGTGCCATCGGGGAGATCATGGCGGCCAACCCAGTGCCCATCATCATCCCGTGTCATCGGGTGGTGGCCAGTGACGGCCTCGGGGGCTACTCCGGCGGCGAGCCGGGCCGCCACCTGGAGACCAAGCGCTGGTTGCTGGAGAACGAAGGCGCGCTGCCGCCAGCGCTGGTTTAGCCCATCGGGGCATCGGCGAATAATTCATCACATGGAGACTTCGGTAACGCGGACCGGCTGTTGTGTCGTCGGTGGAGGTCCGGCTGGCTTGATACTTGGCCTGATCCTGGCTCGGGCCGGTATCCGAACGACGGTGTTGGAGAAGCATGCCGACTTCCTGCGAGATTTTCGAGGCGATACCGTGCACGCCTCAACTCTGATCCTGCTAGACGAGCTGGGACTCGGGGAGGAGTTCGCTGCTCTGCCCCCTCGTTGGGTGCAGAAGCTCAGCGTGCAGCTGGACTCCGGCACATACGGTGTCGCCGACCTGAGTCGGTTGGGCGGCCGCCATCAGCACATTGCACTGGTTCCGCAGTGGGATTTCCTGAATGTGATCGCCGACGCTAGCCGTCGGGAGCCCAGCTACGAGTTGATCATGGAGGCTGAGGCGACCGATGTGGTACGGGACGGCCCACGCATTGTTGGCGTGAGCTACCGCAAGGATGGCCAAAATCATCAACTGGAGGCCGATCTCGTCGTCGCCTGCGACGGGCGATCTTCCGTGATCCGCGAGCAGGCAGGACTGCGGTTGCGGACATTTGGTGTCCCGATGGATGTGCTGTGGTTTCGGTTGCCTCGCGTTGCCGCCGATCCGGAGGGGGTCGCCGGCCGTATCTCGCGGTCCAACCTGATGATCATGATCGACCGTGGGGACTATTTCCAGATCGGCTTCGTGATCAGGAAGGGCTCGATCGCGACGCTTCGTGATGAAGGCATTGAGGCCTTCCGGCATCGGCTGCGTGGCGTCGTACCGTGGCTGGGAGATCGCGTCGAGTTGCTCCAGTCCTTCGACGACATCAGGCTGCTCAATGTCGTGCTCAGCCGGATGCCGAGCTGGTACCGCGAAGGCCTGCTCTGTATCGGCGACGCTGCGCATGCCATGTCACCCGTTGGTGGTGTGGGAATCAACCTCGCTGTCCAGGATGCGGTAGCTGCTGGTCGGATTCTCGCTCCATCACTGCGTACCGGAACGGTATCCGTGTCACGCCTCCGCGCCGTGCAGTGGCGACGTTGGCTGCCCACGGTACTTACCCAGGCTTTCCAGCGGCTGGCGCATCGGGTCGTCGTTGAGACCAGCATTGCTGACGATGAAGCAGCCCCGCGTCCGACAACCGCCCCTGCTCCGCTCAGATTGATGCAACGCTTTCCTGTGCTGCAAGCGATTCCTGGCTACCTCCTGGGAATCGGCCTGCTACCAGAGCACGCACCCGATTCCGCCCGCCGGACCAACCGATCATCGACAAGGGTCGGTGCCCATAACGCGGGTTAGATTTGTGCGGTGACCGTTCAGGAACAGGCTCAGAAGGCACGCACTGCCGCCTTGACATTGAGCAGCGCCACCAGGGCAACCAAGGATGCTGCTCTGCTCGCAATGGCTGATTCGCTGGCCAAATCCGAAACAGCGATCTTGGAGTCCAATGCGCGCGACGTCGCCCGTGCCGAGGCCAACGGCACCGGCGCGGCCCTGATCGACCGACTCCGGCTTACTCCAGACCGGATCGCGGGCATGGTGGAAGGCTTGCGCGAGCTGGCTGCGCTGCCAGACCCTGTCGGCGATGTGGTACGCGGCTGGACCAATGCCAATGGAGTCCAAGTCCGCCAGGTTCGGGTGCCGTTCGGCGTCGTCGGCATCATCTACGAAGCCCGCCCAAACGTGACCGCTGATGCTGGCGGCATCTGCTTGAAGTCGGGTAATGCAGCTCTGCTGCGAGGGTCGTCCTCGGCGGCCGCGTCGAATGCCGCCGTGGTCGAGGCGCTCCAGGCCGGGCTGGTCGATGCCGGCCTCCCGGCCGAGGCAATCCAGCTGGTGCCTGGCCCGCGGGAGGTCACGAATGAGATGATGGCAGCGCGCGGGTTGGTCGATGTCCTGATTCCGCGCGGCGGCGCCGGCTTGATCGACAACGTGGTGCGCAATAGCCAGGTGCCGGTGATCGAAACTGGAGTCGGCAACTGCCATGTCTTCGTCGACGCCGCAGCCGACGAGGAGATGGCACTG
>JAICEV010000462.1 GCA_025923975.1 Propionibacteriaceae bacterium | reverse complement strand
GCGTGCGACATTCGAGACCCCTGTCGTGGTCAGGCAATCAGCAGGCGCCTACTTGGCGCTGGTCGAGAACGGCGCGTCAGCCAGCGGCTTGCGTACCCATACCGCCGTCATCATCCAACACTGGGTCCAGTAGTCGGGGTCGTCCAGCAACGCCGACGCGGCGTCGATCGTTGCTGCATCGAGCTGCCCAGCTGCAATGACGCGGTCGCGTACTTCGGCCAAGAAGAGCTGAAAATAGAGCGCCCCACGATCTCGGCCACGGATGTTTTGGACGTCGGTGTTAGCCTGCGGATGCCCGAGACCCAAAGCGGCCACCATGCTGGGAAGCTTGCGGCCGATCATCCAGTCGACCCCGCTGGCGTGTCCCCACTCGATGACCCTTCACACTGAGCCGCATCGCCCGAGGGATCCCCAAGAAGCGTCTAAAGACCGACTTATCGCCGCCGCCCGAAGTCGTAGCATTCCTTGACACGCAGCATGTCACGACAATCGAGGAGGATGGGCGAATCGGCGGCCGACGCGTTGGCCAATGCACATGGTGGATTCGAACGAACGCACTCCCGGAGTCTGACGCTTCGCTCATGGACATCCCGTCGGCACTAGATGACGTCGCGCCAGAAGAACAGCGACACGCCAAGCGATTGCGCCCTAGATGTTTCGCCAGGCCCGCCCGTCCCGGTCGAGCAGTCGGTCGGCTTCAGTAGGACCCCAGGATGCGGCCTCGTAGAGCGGGATGGGTCGGGTGTCGTCGGCCCAGTAATCGATGATCGGATCGATGATCCGCCAGCATTGGGCGACCTCGTCTGAGCGGATGAACAGAGTCGGATCGCCGATCAGCGCGTCAAGCATGAGCCGCTCGTACGCCTCGGGCGACTCCTCGACGAAGGTGGCCTCGTATTTGAACTCCATCGTCGCGGAGCGGACGAGGAAGCTGTGACCCGGCACCTTAGCGCCGAACCGCAGGGTGATGCCCTCGTCGGGCTGGATCCGCAGGATCAGCGCATCGGGGGAGAGGCCGGTGACTTGGTCGAGTCGGATCGGCAGGTGTGGCGGACGCATGAACTGCAGCATCACCTCGGTGACGCGCTTGGGTAGCCGCTTGCCGGTGCGGATGTAGAACGGCACCCCGGCCCAACGCCAGTTGTCGACGTCCAACCGAAGGGCGGCGTAGGTCTCGGTGCGGCTGAGCGGGTCGACGCCAGGCTCGTCCCGGTAGCCGGGCATCAGTTCGTCAGTAGTACCGCCACGGGTGTACTGGCCGCGGACGGCAATCCGGTCGATGTCGTCCATGGTCGGCAGCCGAATCGACTGCAGCAGCTTGACCTTCTCGTTGCGGACCGCCTCAGCCTCGAACGAGGCTGGCGGCTCCATCAGCGCCAGCGCCAACACTTGCAGCACGTGGTTCTGCAGGATGTCGCGAGTGGCGCCAGCGTGTTCGTAGAAGCTGCCGCGGGTGCCGACGCCGAGGGTCTCTGCGACGGTGATCTGTACGTGATCGACCCAGGTCCGGTTCCAGATTGGCTCGAAGATCGCGTTTGCGAACCGCAGCGCCAGTAAATTCTGGACGGTGTCCTTGCCCAAGTAGTGATCGATCCGGAACACCTGCGACTCGTTGAAGGCTGCATGCACCCGGTCGTCCAACACCTGGGCGCTGCGCTCGTCGTGCCCGTAGGGCTTCTCGATGACGATTCGAGAGAAAGACCCTTCCGGAGGACGGTTCAACCCGGCGCCGGCCAGGCCCTCGATCACCGGGCCGAACGCCTCCGGCGGGGTAGCCAGGTAGAACAGCCGGTTCCCGGACGTCCCACGCTCGTTGTCGAGCCCGTCAAGGGTCTCGCGTAGTCGGCGGTAGGTATCCGGGTCGTCGTAGCCGCCAGCCACGTAACGGAAGCCCTCGTTCAGGGCAGGCATGACAGAGCCCTCCCCACCCGTCATCCGAGACCGGAAGTCAGTCGGCTCCATTTGGGTGCGGGCCACGCCGACTACACCAAACTCCGCCGGTATCCGCTTGTGCCGGGCCAGGTTCTCCACTGCCGGGCCAAGCTTGCGGGCGGTCAGGTCACCGGATGCACCGAAGATCACGACCGTGGCGGGCGGCGCCTTGCGGTCCTCAGTTACTGCCGGCCCTGTGGTTGGCTGGGCGGCCGTCGTCTCAGCTGTTGTCATTCGGGACCATCCGTTCTGCCGGGGGACGAGCACTAGTCTCACGGGACTTGTTTGCCGCAACGGAACTGGGTGCCAGACCGAAGGCGGCAGTTTTACTCATTGGTTTACTTATTGGAGTCTCACCTACTCATAGTTATCTCGCTGAGGAGACTGTGAGGTCAACCGGGCACCAGACGCGAAATGCTGCTCGGTGCGGTTACGTCAGCCGGCGACTCTGACGAGGGCCACTGTGATGTTGTCATGGCCACCAGCCTCGATCGCTGCCTTCCATAATCCGAAGGCGGCCCGACTGTCCTCCTGCTCCTGGAGCAGATCACTCAGCGCCTCGTCGCGTACCAGATCGGTGAGTCCATCACTGCAGATAAGCCAGCGCGCGTCGGTCGACTGTGGAAATGCCGCAACGTGTGGCTCGACCTCTGCGTAGCTGATTCCGCCACCGAGTGTTTGCGTGACGATAACGGTGTGATCTTGGCCGGGAGCCAGTGGTGGGCTGTCATCGACGCTGACCTGTCGAAGTCCGTCGGGCCCGTGCGTGTAGACCCGACTGTCTCCAACGTTGAACGCCAGTACTTGATCAGCGATGAGCAGCACGCCGGCAACCGTCGTACCCATTGCCGTCAGCATCGGTTCATCTGCAGCGATGTCGTAAAGCGCCCTGTTGCAGTCATTCAGAACGTCCCGCAGTCTCTGTTCGTTGTCCATCGTCGGTGCCGCGCGCGCCAGCTCCCGAACCACCAATGAGCTTGCAACATCACCGCCAGGATGTCCGCCGAGACCGTCCGCGACTGCGACGACCAGTGGGCTGGTGATGGGAAACACAAG
>JAICEV010000461.1 GCA_025923975.1 Propionibacteriaceae bacterium | reverse complement strand
CCTTGGGCGAGCACCCGCACCACCATCTGCGCGAAGGGCTCTCCGATTCGACCGATCTAGGCCACATCCTGTCGGTAATATCGCCCGACGCCGACGAGTTCGGCGAGCTCAGCTTGGGTGTAGCTCCCTGTCGAGTTGGAGACCGCCAGTGCCGACAAAGCAGAGCTGTCAACCGACCTGCAGCAACACACCTGGAACCGCCTCATGGAGGACTTCATCGGGGCGGTACGTAACGATGACAAGGATCACCGGAGCCACCCGAACCTCCCGATCCTCACCGACGGCCTACGCACCGAAGAAGTCATCAGTGCCGCCCGCCGATCGAGCAGTACCGGACGTTCGGCGACAGTGAGCGAATTAAGGAGCGTTAGAGGGTCGGAGATGGGGCGTGGTCACCGCCTGCCCAGCGTCGGCGGGATGCCGGCCGTCGCGGGACTCCCCACGGCGAATCGCCGTTGCCTCGACCTGGACACCTGCGCCATGCTCACAGTGTGCCGTTCTTCATGGACCGCCACGAGTTCGTCGGCCTCTCAGCCGAGGAAGCCGCACTCGCGCACCTCAAGGATCTCAGGATCCAGGGCCGGTATGGTGTCCGATTCCTCACCTACTGGTTCGACGAGGAGCGCCAGACCGCGTTCTGCCTGGCTAAAGCGCCGAGCGCTGATGCGGTCGAGGAGGTCCACCGCGCATCGCACGGCTACATGGCGTACCAGATCATCGAGGTCGACGAGCCCATGGTGGCCCGCTTCATGGGTGGCATCCTCGAGCATCCGCCCGGGGAGGTGTACGTCGAAGCGGCGTTCCGCGCGATCCTGTTCACCGACATTGTGCAATCGACGAGCATGACCCAGCGACTGGGCGATGCCGGCGCGATGGCGATGGTGCGAGCCCATGACGAGATCGTGCGAGGGACCCTCGAACGTCATCGGGGATCGGAGGTCAAGCACACGGGCGACGGGCTAATGGCCGCGTTCCCGTCGGTCGTCAGCGCCATCGAAAGTGCCGTGGAGATCCAGCGCCGAATCGCGGACGCAGAGGGCACCGGCCGAATGCCCATCAGCGTCCGCATCGGGATGGCCGCGGGTGAGCCGGTCACCGAGCGTAACGACCTCTTCGGCGCCACGGTGCAGCTTGCCGCGCGGCTGTGCTCGCGAGCCGACCCTGGATGCATACTCGTCGCGGGCGCCGTGCATGACCTTGCCCTGGGCAAGGGCTTCGCCTTCCGCAGCCGCGGCAGGCTACGGCTCAAAGGGTTCGACTCGCCGATGCACGCCTTCGAGGTCGTGTGGCGGACGAATGGATCGTGATGATCGATTCAGTGACGGTGATCTGGCCGGAGGCCAGCTCAGTCATCTTGCTCATGGATCTCGCTCCTGACAGCGGGGGTTCCAGACCGGGCAGTGTTCGCAGCACCTCTGCTATCGCTCGCTGGGCTTCTGCTGATTACGCATACAGGGGTTGGCGTGAAACCGACGTCACCGGCCAGCTCGGCCGGCGCCAGTGTGAGTTCCGCACGGGTCTGCACTTCATGCTTGACGACTTGATGGGCCGGTGCCCGAGCGGCGGCGGACACGGCGTATCGGCAGGCGGGACTACGTGCTGACCGGGCAGATCTTCGCCGGTTCCTAGATTGATTTAGGAGTGATCATGGCGCCCAGTACAGACATTCACGCGAGTGGCGCTGCTGTTTCATGTCCCAGAGCCGGTAGTTCCGCAAGACGATCCATGATCGAAGTAGCGATCACCATCGCATGAATCGCATCAGTGCAATATCGATCACGCCGATAGGAGATCAGGTGCGGCCTGTCAAGTCAGACGTAGGCCGGACCGTGCGGGCTCGACTGAGCACGAAGGCGGCGATGATAAATAGCAGCATCGCGACTGGGCCAAAAGGTGCGGCATGATCGATTGCTCCGATGACTCCGGCCAGACCCAATGGAATTGTTGCAGTGCGCCGAGCTCCGGCCTGACTTAGCGCAACTGCAGCGGCGATGACGGCGACTGCCCACGACAAGGTGCCAATGAGATAGATCGTCAAGGCCACGGGTTGATGTATGAGGTTGGCGAGGGCGTCGCTGACCCCTCTTAGCACGGCCTTGCTCGGCTGGCGGCAGTTCGCTTCCATACTTCACAACCAGCCCGTTACTCAGGCCGACGACTGCGTCGAATGCGCTATAGAAGACGAGGTAGGGCAAGAGGGCGACGCGACTAACGCGCGCCGCGGTGCTGGTCAACCCCTCGGTCAGCCAGTAGACCGCCACCGCCAACAGCAGGATAAGCAACAGCTGCAAAACGTGGATGGCAATCCATAGGCCCGCATGGCCCTTCAGCCCGCTGTAGATGTCGGGAACGTCCCCGTCAGCGACGAGATGGAGGAACCCTGTGATAGCGAACGCGATCGGGGTTCCGAATACGATCAGAATCCGCCCGGGGTGGGCTCGAAGTTCGGCAATGCCCATGACTTGGATCGAGCCTGCCACCTCGCCAGTACACCAGTTCGTGGCGATCCGAAGTAAGCCTCGCAACAAAGATGTGGGTCATATCGGGTCGAGAAGCGCCTCGTCCACGTAACACCACACCCAGTCCATACCCCGCTCCTTGTAGGGCCGGGTCAAGGGATGGCCAGTTTGGCGGAAATGCTCTCGGGCGTGTTTGTTCTTTGACTTGTCGCAGCAACCGACGTAACCACACAGCAGGCACATCCGAAGCGCTGGCCATGAGTCTCCAAGTGCCACGCACTCTACGCACACTTCTGATGCCGGACCGATGTCAGCTCGAGCGAGATGCACATGGGAACACGGTTTGGAGCGGAATTGGCCGGTCCACACCCGCCGCAAGTAGATATTGATGATCTTCGTGGGAGTTCCCCCTTCAGAGAAGTTGGGTCAGGCAACGATTTCTTGCTGTTCACTGATCGTCGTATGAGTGCCCGCTGGAGGGTCGTCCTACGGGCACAGCCCTGCCGTTGAGATGAGGTCACCGAGTGCGT
>JAICEV010000460.1 GCA_025923975.1 Propionibacteriaceae bacterium | reverse complement strand
GCCGCCGCCGGTGATCAGCCAATTCACCGTCTTGACGACGCAGTGGCCGGGGGGTAATCGTTCGAACTGTAAACCTCGGCGGGCGTGACTGAGCGGCGGCTGTTCCAGATCTGTGAGTAGCGTCGGCTGGCCGCTCCCGACCGGCGACCGGTTCGCCAAGCGAGCCCTGAACGGAGTTCTGCGATTTCGCCTTCCTCGGTCCGGTCGAGAACATTGGTGAAGTGCGAACGCCGGCGAGCCGCTGTCGCTAAGCAGCGGGATGCGGCACAGCGTTCCTAGCGGCTGGTCGGGGGCCGCGCCGATCCTCGGCGGTCTTAGAACGTGTTGGGAAAGTGACTCGGCGTGCCTGCGTGACTAATGTGGCTGAAGTGGCCAGTGTGGGCTTGTGGCCGAGCACAAGCGCTATCCGTCCGACCTGACCGACGCGCAGTGGGAGCTGATCGAGCCGTTGGTGCCCGCGCCGCGGTCGGGTGGCCGTCCAGCGGTGCATTCGAGGCGCCGCGTCGTGGATGCCATCCTCTACGTCAACCGCACCGGATGCGCGTGGCGTCAACTGCCGCATGACTTTCCACCGTGGGCGACGGTGTTCTGGTACCACAAGCGCTGGCGCGAGGACGGTGTGGTCGACCGGCTCCACGATGCATTGCGGGACCGTGTGCGAGATGCCAACGATCGCGACCCCATGGCCTCGGCCGGCTGCGTGGACGCCCAGTCGGTCAAGGGCGCCGACACCGTCGGGGCGGCCGTGCGCGGATTCGATTCCGGGAAGAAGGTCAACGGCCGCAAGCGGCACGTCGTGGTCGACACGATGGGTTTGTTGCTGCTGGTGGTGATCACCTCGGCGAGCGTGCAGGACCGCGACGGGGCACGCACGCTGCTGGACCGCGTGAAGATGGCGATGCCGTCGCTGTCGCTGCTGTGGGCCGACGGCGGCTACGCCGGCAAGCTGGTCGAATGGGCCGAGGCGGTCGCCCACATCACCGTTGAGATCGTGCGTAAACCATTGGGAATCAAGATGTTCCAGGTGCTTCCACGGCGGTGGGTGGTCGAGCGCACATTCGCCTGGATCGTGAAATGCCGCCGCCTCGACCACGACTATGAGCGACTACCGGAGACCAGCGAGGCAATGATCAAATGGGCGATGATCGGATTGATGGTCCGACGGCTCGAGCCGCCACCCGGCCGTAAGCCGTGGCAGCGCACCTCAACCGCCGCGTGAGACTTTCCCAACACGTTCTTAGTAACCGGTAGATCTCCGGCACAGGCGCACCCAACGGGGTGAAGTGCCAAGCGCCCTCCCCCGCTCGCACGAGCCTGGTGTCCGTCGTCGGCACTGCGGCGTCCAGGCAGCGAATCTTGAGTGGGGCATCGGTGCGCAGCGCGTCGTCCACCAGAGAAGACCACGTCGCCGGATTGGTCACGAGTGGCTCGGCTCGGTCCGAGAACGGCAAACTGACCAGCCGGTCACCGCGGATGTCACTTATCGGCACCCATGCGAAGCCGTCGGTCGGACGTCCGGCGGCATCGGTGACGATCCGCGCCTGCGGTGTAAACCCGTAGGTGTCGCACACCGATCTGATCCAGGGCGGCGAGGTGAACAGGCTGCCTTGCGCGGTCGCCGCAAGCGTGTGCCAACGGGGATCGGTACGAGGATCGGCGGCGACCACCGTCGGGCTGCCCGCGGTCGCCGTACTCATCGGGCACCGTCCCCGCGCAGCGTCTGTTGGCGGACGTACTGGACGTCGAGGCGAAGCATGTCCAGGGTGCCCATGGTGCTGCGGCCGCTGACCTGCCACAGCCCGGTCAGGCCGGGGCGAACAGCGAACCGTTCGTCGAACTCGCTCGGGAACATCTCCGCTTCCCAATCCAGACAGGGCCGTGGTCCGACCAATGTCATGTCGCCGCGCACGACGTTGATCAGCTGCGGTAGTTCGTCGAGACTGGTTCGGCGCAGGAAGGAGCCGACCCCGGTGATGCGGCTGTCGTCGAGCTTCCAGCTGCCATCGGTGGAGGTATCTTCACCGCGCAGCTCACAGGCGATCATCTCGCGGAGCGCGCTGTCATCGCCGCCGAGTCGCATCGTCCGGAACTTACAAAAGCAGAACGGCCGTCGGGCGAGTCCTACCCGCCGCTGCTTGAACAGCGCTGGCCCCGGGCTGGTCAATTTGATGGTGATGGCGATGATCGCCATCAGTGGAGCGAGCACTAGTAGCGCAGACCCTGCGATCAGGATGTCGACGGTGCGGCGTGCGACCCCCTCTCGCGCCGTGGTCCAGCGCTCAGCCCGTGGCGTCATCGCTGCTCTCCTCAGCCGCTCGACCGGTCACGATGGCAATGAGCGTGAAGAGCAGATCGCCCGCCCCCCGCATGAACAGGTGCGGGTCCATCAGCGACAAGACCAAGACCATCCACCAGGCGATGTTGAGGGCGGATGCGCATGCACCGACACTGTCGGTCCGCGAACTGAGCCGATGGGTCAGAGACAGCACAGTCCAGGACAGCGCGATGAACCCGAGCAGCAGCGGCACCCCGCCCACCCATAGGAGTTGAAGATATCCGGACTCGAGGTAGACGATGTCGCGCCAGGTGTCGGGTGGGACGACGGTCGAGTTCGGTGACACTCCGACGAGAAACCGACCGTTTTCCACCAAATGGGGAAGGAAGAGATGGGTTACGTTGTCCCATCTCACGAGCCAGCTCCGCGGGAGCTCACCCCCGGAGAAGTCGCGGAATCGGCCGAGCAAAGCCGGGGCACCGGCCAGCACGGCAATACCCAGAATCGGCGCGAAGCGCACCGCGGACACCCGAACCGTCGGAAGACGCCAGATGAGCAGCGCGCCGACGAGGAGCGCCCCCAACCAGGTCGAGAACTGGCCTGCGGCCAGTAATCCGGGCGCGAGTACGAGCCCGGCGCCGACACGGGTCCATTTACCAAGCAGTCCACGGACCCCTGACGTGACAAGCAGGGTCAGGCCGATGACGATGTAGT
>JAICEV010000459.1 GCA_025923975.1 Propionibacteriaceae bacterium | reverse complement strand
GTATGCAGCGATAGTTGAGTGGGATTGAGGCACCGGTACCTCGTCGGGCGATCCGGGAAGCGGCTCCCGCCAGACGCCCGGCCAGCGCCGCTGCCGTCAGGCAGGCAGTTGATGCGGACATGGGCTAGTGGATATGGGACGGGTAGTGGGTCATCGAACCTCCGCGACGATCGTTCCCCGATCTGGACGCTCCCGCCCCGAGGGTGAGTGACGGGACTCGAACCCGCGACATCCTGGACCACAACCAGGTGCTCTACCAGCTGAGCTACACCCACCATGCGAGCGGCCCGATCATGCTCAGCGGGCCACACTACGCAGCGTGAAGTGTACCGGGCGGCGTCTTGGCGCGGGTAATCAGTTCTCGTCCGGGATGACACCAGTCAGCGCGCCCTGATGACGATCAGCGATCTCCTTCGACGCCACACTGTCCGGGCCAGGCAGTGGCACGAAGATCGCCTCCCGGTAGTACCGCAGCTCTTCGATGGACTCTTGTACGTCGGCGAGCGCACGATGATTGCCGGCCTTCGCTGGGGCCTGGTAATAGACCCGTGGGTACCAGCGGCGCACCAGCTCCTTGATGCTGGATACATCGACGCTGCGGTAGTGAACGTGACGCTCGAAGGTCGGCATGTCACGAGCCAGAAACGCCCGATCGGTACCGATTGTGTTGCCGGCGAGGGGAGCCTTGCCGGGTTCTGCCACGAACGCCCGCACGTAGTCGAGGATGCGTTGCTCTGCCTCGGCCATAGACAATCCTGAGTCCAGCAAGCTCAGCAGACCGGAAGCCTGGTGCATGCCGCGTACGAAATCGCCCATTTGCTCCAGCGCCCGGCTGCTCGGCTTGATCACCAAATCGACTCCGTCACCAAGCACATTGAGATTTGCATCAGTGACCAGTGCGGCCACCTCGATCAACTCGTCGTTGATCAAGTCAAGTCCGGTCATCTCGCAGTCAACCCAGACCAGGAGGTCAGTAGTGGCCATCTTTACGGTTCCTGTGCCTCTCGTCTGTGTGATTGGCGAGGCAGCCTTGGCGAGTACGCCGGCACCCATTTGATCAACCACGCCGAGCCGGCCCAGGTGATCAAGCCCATCGTGACAGCCGCCGCTGCCAGGGAGGCGAGTGCGCTGACGGCACTGATCACCAGCGGGCCTGCCGCGTTGCCGAGGTCGCTACAGAGCCTCCATCCGCTGAGGAACTGTGCACGATCCTGTGGCGGCGAGGCGTCTGCTCCGAGGGTCAGCACGACACCGGCGGAAATGCCGTTGCCCAGACCCATCAGCGCAGCCACCAGGCCGACGGTAGTGGGCCCGCTGGTCAGCGGCAACAACAGGAAGCCAAGACCGAGCACGATCATGGACGGTGCGGCGACATATACCCGTCCGAAGCGGTCCATGATGGCACCGCCCGGATAGAACAGCAGCATGTCAACGCCCGCCGAGATGCCGAAGATCACGCTCGTGGCGGCAGCGTTCACTCCGATCGATTCGGCCCACAGGGGCACGATCGTCTGGCGCGTGGCGCGTGCTGCCTGGATAACCAGGACGCCGATGCCGAGCGTCAGCAGTGTCCGGCGATGTTCGGCCAGTACCTGAATGACGGCTCGGCGGCGACCAGACAGAGCTGTCCTGCGACGGTGTGCGGTTACCTCAGGGAGGAAGGCGGTGAGGATGGCGGCGGCGATGTTCATGACGGCCGCGAAGGCGTACGCGGCGCCGATGCTCCAGCGCGTGAGGATTGCTGCAGCAATGAATGGTCCGACGAACAGTCCAATCCGGAAGGTTCCGCCCAGGCTGGAAAGGGCGCGGGCTCGCATCCGGATGGGGATCGCTTCGGTGAGGTAGGCGTGCCGGGCCAGGCCGAAAACAGCCGCAGCCAGTCCCGTGATCGCCATGGCGACAGCAAGCAGCACCAGTGATCGGGCCAGGAACGCACCCATCAGAGCGAACGCGTCGAGGACGCACGCCCCGATCAACGCCCGTTTCTCCCCGATTCTGGCTGCCAGCGCTCCGGCGGGAAGGTCACCGACCAACTGACCGATACCAATCAAAGCAACCACGAACGCCGCAGTCGCCACGCTTGCGCCAAGGGCTCGAGCGGAGAGCGCGACGAGCGGAAGGATTGCGCCCTGGCCAATGGATACCAGAAGCGTCGGCCCATACGCGGTGATCACGATGTCGCGCCAGCGGGTGAGCTGTGGGCTCGTCTCGTCGAGGCCGGACGGCGGTTTGTCCCCGCCGCTGACGTACCTCACTTGAGCGAACCTACCCAAGCGGTGGACGCCGACCCGCAGAGCTCAAATCTCCGACCATTGCGGAGTTCTCGCCATGAACGGCCGCGTCACATGGTCGAATTCCCGACCGATGTGCACTTCTTGACTTATGAACCGCCCGGTTATGGTCAGATTTCCGACCATTGGCGAGTTCTTGATTCAATCGGCGGCAAGATCCGGCGCTACAGTGATGCGCGAGCCGGCCGCACCCACGGACGGCGCTCCCGGCCCCCGTAGCTCAGAGGATAGAGCAGCAGCCTTCTAATCTGTCGGTCGTAGGTTCGATTCCTACCGGGGGCGCAGAACATCACTCTGACTAGGTGCTCCAGTTTTGAGATCCGTGAACAACCGGCGTTGCTCCCCACATCGCTCCCCACATGTGGGATAGATTGCGCCTGTGAGGAACCTTGAATTGGGCGAATCCGGAGACGTCTCGGTGACCGCGCAATACAAGAACAGTGCCGGGCGATGGGTTGCCGCACCGAGGCCCCAGAAGGCGACCCGATGGAAGGCTCGGGTCTACGTGCGCGGCCACGACGGTGTCCGTCAAGAGATCGTGCGCTTCGGTCGGACGAGGCGCGAAGCTGAGGCATCTCTCGAGGCGGCGGTGGCAGCCGTCCTTCGCGGAACCGATGCCGTCATCAACCCGACCATGCCGCTACTCGAGGCGGGTGAGTATTGGCTGAAGCAGATCGCGCGACCAGACTCGGGGCTCAGCGC
>JAICEV010000458.1 GCA_025923975.1 Propionibacteriaceae bacterium | reverse complement strand
TCCTCGCTAAGTGTCTGGCTGCTCGCTAGAGGCTTCAGGCCGTCGCCGATCCTCACCGGCGCGCCGGTCATCCGGGCACAGGCAACCTAGAAGTCACGAGATCTGACGAGACGCCCTGGGCCGGTCGTGCATGCGTAATAACGGCTCGTGCAGGCCCAGCGGTCCTCTGTCGAACGGGCACCTGTGCCGAGCTGGTTAACGATCAACGCCTGCCGTTGGTTGGTGCAGGCAGGCCCTGATGCGCATGATCTGTCCCGCGTACGCTCCTGGCTGTGGGGAAGATGAGGGCGATCGTTCATGACAGCTATGGCACCGCTCCCGAGGATGTCCTGCGGCTTGAGGAGGTAGACAAGCCGACAATCGCTGACGGCGAGGTCCTGGTGCGAGTGCGTGCCGCAAGCGTGGACCGGGGCACCTGGCACGTCATGGCCGGCCTGCCATATCCGATCCGGGTTGCCGGCTTCGGTCTGCGCAAGCCGAAATACCTCAACCCCGGGCGGAGTCTGGCCGGAACCGTCGAAGCCGTTGGCCAGGAGGTGACTGGCTTCCAGCCGGGCGACGAAGTGTTCGGGATCTGTGCCGGCTCCTTCGCAGAGTACGTAGCCCTGCGACCCGACAAGCTCGCATCTATGCCGTCGAATCTTTCATTTGACCAGGCAGCTGCCGTGCCAATCTCGGGGCTTACCGCCCTGCAGGCCGTGCGCGATCACGGAGCAATCGAAGCCGGTCAGAAGGTGCTGATCGTTGGTGCTTCGGGTGGGGTGGGAAGCTTCGCTGTTCAGATCGCCAAGGCCTATGGGGCTGAGGTTAGCGGTGTGTGCAGTACTGCCAAGGTGGACCTGGTGCAAGCCCTTGGCGCCGACCACGTCATCGACTACACCCGCGAGGACTTCGCCGATGGCCAGCATCGCTACGACGTAATACTCGACATCGGCGGCAACCGGAGACTGTCCCACCTTCGGCGCGTCCTCACGCCTAGGGGACGGCTCGTCATCGTTGGGGGCGAGACCGAGGGTCGGTGGCTGGGGGGTACCGATCGACAAGTGCGCGCGCAGGTGCTGTCCCTCTTCGTCAGTCAGAAACTCGGCACCTTCGTCTCGTCGGAGAACGCTGCCGACTTGACTGCCTTGGGGCAACTCATCGAGGCCGGCCAAATCAAATCGGTCATTGACCGGACCTACCCTCTCAGCGACGTCGCCACCGCCATCCGCCACCTGATCGATGGCCAGGCCCGCGGCAAAATCGTCATTACGGTTTGAGAGCGGACCCAGCGGAACTCAGCCGTGAGCGGCGCAGCCCGCAGCGAAGCGAGGACACGCGCCGCTTGGCCGAGCGAATCGGGCCCCTTGACCCTGATAGGACCGATTCGGCAGTCGGGGTGCGTGCCATCACTGCAATGGCGAACCGCACAGACCGACTTGAAGCTTCGGAATTTCCAGGCGTACGTCTGACGCAGGTGCTGGCCGTGTGTGCCATCACAGGACTTCATCAAGCTGCTGTGTAAGCCAGGCCAAGTAGGAGCAACGTGATGAGTTAGCAACGATCTGGCAAGAGCAACGTCAGAGATACGCTCCGTAGCAGGAACGCTCGGCGGGCGTTCCGATAGTCTCCGCCTACGGGACGCGTTCCCGCGGAACCATTGTCTCACCCGGAAGCGGATGATCTTCCGGACACCGGTGATCCGTCGGCCTACCCCGTGCGTCACGTGACTGATGCACCAGCCAGAGATAGCTACCCCGAACTTTAGGGTCGAATCATGGTCAGGGTTTGCTTCGCAAGCGCATCGGCTGTGAGTGGCGGCGAAGCGAAGGCCCTCGAGCGGCGGTCGGGTCCGCGCCAGCATCGGCCTGAAGCGGGCTTCCCATTGCGCTGTTCTTAGCTCACGTTGCTGCTGGCTCAGCCTGTGCCTCGCCGGGGCGGCGATGCGGGCTCGTGAGACCAGCCGGCCCGCCACGCAATGGCTTGTTCGCTGCCGTGCGCTGTTCGTTGTCTCGAAGGCGCGGCTCGTAGTGGGAAAAGAAGATCTTGGTCACAAGATCACGTCGGGCGCGCACTCCGGTTTTGGTGAATACGCTCCTTAAGCGCCCCTGCACGGTGTGCACGGAGATCACCAGATGATCAGCGATCTCGATGGTCGAGTAACCCTGCAACACGAGTCTGGTCAATTGCTGCTCCCGTTCGGTCAGGCCGTAGGCCGACATCAGCAGCGGAGCGATACGGCTTGGGTGGGCAGGTTCGACGATGACGGCAACCCGTTGACTGTGGCTCGCCGCGAGCGGCACGCCGTGCAGGACGACCCAGCGGCCTGACCGGGTCAGCACCCGAGCGACCGCGACTTCGGCGGGGTCGTCTGTGCCCGTGGCCGAACGCGCTGCACGTCCCGCCACGGCGAGCACAGCAGTCGGCAGTTGGGAGGCCGCCCAGTTTCCATCCGGCAGGTCGCGAAGCCACTCCTCGACATCTGGCGACATCGACTCCGGGCGCCAGTCCGGGCCGAGCACGATCATCCCGGGTGCCTCGGGATCTTCTGGATCGGCAGATTCTCCGATGAGCAGGGCGCGGCGCACAGCGGCGGCCATGAGCGGGCTGGCAGCGGCTAGAAAGGCCTGCTCGTACGCGTCGAACAAGGGGCGGTCAGGCCGCCGGTACATGGTGATGGCACCCCATACATCGCCTCGAGAGCGTAGTGCCGCGATCATTTCTTGATCACCGCCGTCGGCCATGAGGGCATGCCAGCGAGGGCTTGAGCTGGGATCGCCGCCGGTGGCCTCATACAACGTCGAGACCCCGCTCGGGGAGCGCGCCACATCTGTGAGCTTGTTGACGTCGTCATCGATGTACTCGTTGGCGATCCATTCCGGAGGCAACACCAGCATTTCCTCATTGAAGTGACTAGTCACCAGCCCCGATGCGGGATCCAGGGTGAAGCAGCACAGAGCCGCATCGGATGGCACGGCGTCAGCCAGCACTGGTGCACACGCGCGCCAAAACGCCACCATGTCCAATCCCT
>JAICEV010000457.1 GCA_025923975.1 Propionibacteriaceae bacterium | reverse complement strand
CGAACGATTGACGCCCGCCGTTGCCAAACGCCAGCCCGACAGCAATGGTCGGGACCAGTGCACTTACCCCCAGCGTCACGCCGTCTCGTCGCCGGCCGGACAGGAAAAGCGCACCGCCGGCTACGCCGAGAAACAGGCCAGCCACCGAGCTGGCAAGCGCTGCCAGAACCGCCAGCAAAGACGTAACACGCAGGCGTCCCGAAACAAGAGCCAACAGCGCACCAAGCCCCGCTGCGAGACCTAGCGCGAACGTCGTCCGCGTGGTTACCAGATTCCCGGTAAGGCAGACCGCCGCGACGATCGCCCCGACCACCGGTCGCGGTACCGTAGTACGCCTCAGTAGCTCCGCGAACAGCACGACGCTGAGAACGTAGCCAATTGCCGTCGCTAGGCGTACGCCCAGGAGGGCCATCAGCGGAGGAGACAAGAAGCTGTAGCCGAGTGGGTTGATACCGCCATACCAACGGAGATCCAACAGCGCGGGCCAGTGCGTCTCGGCCAGCTCGGCATGAGCGAGTTGCGCTGAGAGGTCACGTCCCATCGGCGGAGCCAAAAGGTATGCAGCCGCGAGCAAAACGGCAATGGATCCAGCGGCAACTGCCCCCGGCGATCGCCGGACTAGCGAAAGCATCCGCGATCGCAGGCTCCAAGGAAGGCTGGTGACGCTCTTCTCCGTGTCGACGGGACCCCGAGTTGCGCCCGGCGTTTCAGTGTCTTTTGGGGTTGGAGCCTGAACGGTCACCGCAGAGGCCTTCTCGTCACGCGAGGAACCCTCGCCCCACGTGTGGTCGGATGCGACGCCACGGCCCCGTTCGCGATTCCGGTTCGTGTCGGCTCCCTCGAGATGATATGTAGCCGCGGCACGCCGGTAAACATGGCAAAATCGTGGTGTCCCGCGGGTTGCCCGATAGCAACTACGAGGGTCAAACATACCGCAGTGGGTGCCCCATCCACGGTTGCGACCTGCGCTGCGAGAGCGGCCGAAATCAGGAAATCAGCCGGCGCTATCGAGAACAAGGCGGGCGCGGAGGCTCGCTTGGCAAAGTTCACCCCGTCGAAGTAGCTGAGAGTCGTGAACGCGGTGGGCACGGCGCCGCGCTGGACCGCGAGATATCTCGTGATTTCGGCGTAGGGATCTTGATCGCCGATGTCGACCGCCCGCTGGAAGTGGCAGAGGAGAGGCACGTCTGGCACCGGTCCTGGCCATTGAGATCAACTCCTAGCTCGCGGCGCTGAACGTGTGCGCACCGGCCTTGGGCCTCATCGCCGCACTGGCAGTGACCAGATGAAGACCCTGACTCTAGGGAGTGGTCTCCCAAAGGCCCATCACGTTGCCCTCCGGATCCGTGAAGTAAGCGAACGCGCCCATGCCTGGGATCGGAGTCCGGGGTGTGATGGTGCTGCCGCCCTCCGCCTCAATCTGTTTCAGGGCATCGTCGATGCCGTCGACATCGATGGTTATCACCGGTGTCGTGAGGCGCTCGTCGCGCTGGAACATGCCGCCATTGATAGCGCCCGGCTCAGTCGGCATCTGGGTCTGCTCATCGACGGCTGTGGTCTTGACGGAGGTGTACTCGCCGTTGGCCATTTGCATCGTCTGAAGCTCCCAGCCGAAGACCGAGCCGTAGAACTTCTTCGCGCGGTCGATGTCGTCGGCCGGAATCTCAAAGTGCACGACCTTGCGCATGATCATCTTCCTCCCTGGATGAAATGGACGTACCAGCAACCTTCGAACCGATCTGGGATCGCTGTCACTTGTAGTAAACATCTACGGCTGATACGGCGGTGCCACACCCCATCCCCAGCGAGGCACAGGTGCCTGCGCGACGATGTCGTCGGCACCGCTGGAGTTGTGGACTGCCAGGCGCGTCCCCCATTCGGCGTAACCCATCACCGCTGCCCGGAACTCGGGATCATCGGGCAGGTCGGCGTCATCTGCTGCCCTGGATAGCAAAGTCACAAAGCGCAGGCGTTGCTCGCTGGTGATGTGCAGGCCACGATGCTTCGACAGCATGTGCTCGTATCCGCCCAGGTCCTCGGTGTATGCGGCAGGACCGCCCATCACCTCACACCACCAGGTGACGACATCGCGGCGGTGTTGATTGCTCACCGTGCCGCCAAAGAGTGGTGCGAGCAGTTCGTCGTCCTCGACAAGGTCGTAAAAGCGACCCAACCAGCGCTCGAAGGCCGGCCGACCGCCTGCCCAGTCATAGATCGTTGGGATCTGGCTGCTCATCACACCTCCTGCAGACTCCCCGGCTCCCGTCTGCGCCAATGAGTACGCTCGCTGACCATGATTCTGACGCATCGCGGAGAGCGACCGGTGGTCCCGGCGTCCGCTTACGTGGCACCGTCAGCTGTGCTGTGTGGCGCGGTCACGCTGGGCGAGCGGGTCCGAGTGCTGCATAGTGCAGTCTTGACCGCTGAGGATGGTGAAATCTGGATCGGCGACGATGTCGTGATCATGGAAAATGCGTTGGTTCGGGGCCGGGCACGCCACCCGATCTTGATCGGTAGTTCGGTTCTCATCGGCCCTCACGCTCACCTCAATGGGACGACTGTTGAGGATGAGGTCTTCATCGCGACCGGCGCATCGCTGTTCCCAGGGTCGGTTGCGGGCAGAGGATCCGAGCTGAGGATCAACAGCGTGCTCCACGTCAATTCACGGCTGACCGCTGAAACGACCGTCCCTATCGGTTGGATCGCCGCCGGCGATCCAGCTCAGCTCTTTCCGCCGGACCAGCATGAGGAGCTGTGGCAGGTGCAGGCCGAACTCGACTTTCCCGGCACCGTCTACGGCGTGCCGCGAGGGACGCCGATGCGTACGATCATGGCCCGGCAAGTAGAGTTCTATGGCGCTCATCGAGACGACCAGACCATGTCGTAATCCTCTGTCTAGTGTTTGTTCAGCGTTTTGTCCTAGGCTTGCCTGGAATGCACCATGCATGGAAGGAGGCGCCCGCATGGCAGAAGCCACCGTTGCTCATGACGCGGATCTAGTCGAGCTAGT
>JAICEV010000456.1 GCA_025923975.1 Propionibacteriaceae bacterium | reverse complement strand
TTTCGGACTCACCACCCACCCGGTTGGCTTCGACGATCGCCACCAAAAGCAGCGGCACCATCAAGGCGATGCCGCCGACCATCGGGGTCGGCCGGGCGTGACTCTTGCGCCCGCCGTCCGGATAATCGATGACGCCCAACGCTCGCCCCATCGTGCCCGCGAGACTGCAGCACGCGAACACCGACAGTCCGAACCACACAGCAGATAGCATCATTTCGTACAGGGTCTCCCCCGGTAGAGGTGCGTTGCATCGAGGCGACCTATGGCGGACATCCGGGTCGGCTCACCGGCGATCCGGCCTTTTGGCGCTCCGGCCTGCCCGACTGCCAGCTGCTCCCTCCTGCCGCTCCTTTTGTCCGGCCAAAATGCCAATCGGCAAACAGGCAAGTCGCTTACTACTCATCAACTATCAACGCGCACCCATTTAGTCAACGAACTCCCGCCTGTGATTATTGCAATGGAAGCGCAATTTAGGATTGAGTCTTCGCCAGCTGCATGACCCAGTTTGCAGTTTCCCGTCAACATCATTAGTGGCTCTCGCTCAACCGAGCCCGACCACCTGTAGGATGCTTGCCTGAAGGGCAACCTCATGGCTGCAGTTCGTCTACTCCCGTTTGGCCCAGTCCACAGGTCGAGCGTCGGCGCCACCTGCCCAATCTGCAGCTAAAACAATTGCCGTCCAATAAGGTCCCTACCGCTCCTTGCGCTGATATGTCACGTTTCAGCCTTACGTCACGCGTGCGCGACCTACTGCTCCCAGAGAACGCGGATCGGGCCATAATGTTCCACTCGGATTGTTGCCCAAGGGCAACAGCGCGCCTTAAGACTCTCGCGCGCGTCAGCGTGAGAGAGTCATCCACCTCGTTCGGTGAATGTCCTTGGTGTTGTCGACCCAGCCTTGGACATGCGGCGCCACCAGGTTTTTCGAGACGTAGTAGTAAATCGGGATGTTAGGCATGTCGGCCAGGGCCATCGCCTCGGCCTGCCGCAACAGGCCGGCGCGCTCCTCGAGGTCGGCCGTCAGCGACGCCTGCGCCATCAGCCGATCGAACTCGCCGCTGGAGTAACCAGCATAATTCAGCACGCCGGTCGAGCTGTCCATGAGATACAGGAAGTTGTGAGCGTCGTTGTAGTCGGCGATCCAACCAGCGCGCGCAACTTCGAAATTGCCCGCCTGGACGTCGTTGTAGTGCACCTTGACCTCGCTGTTGAACAGCTCGGTCTGGATGCCGAGCTGCTTCCACATGCCGGCGACCGCCACGGCGATCTTCTTGTGGTTTTCCGAGGTGTTGTAGCGGAGCTGGAGCCTGAGCGGATTGTCCGCGCCGAAGCCTGCCTCGGCGATCAGGTTCTTGGCCTGGGCGATGCGCTCGGCGTAGGGCATGCCCTTCCAGCTCACGTAGGCGGGATCGCCATAGTTGCCGGTGCCGGGCGGTACGAAGCTGTACGCCGGCAGCTCCCCGGTGCGCAGCACTTTGTCCGTGATCGCTTCGCGCTCGATCGCCATGGCCAGCGCCTGGCGCACCTTCGGGTCGTCGAATGGGGCGTTGCGGGTATTGATCGCGTAGTAATAGATGCCGAGCCATGGAAAAATCCGCATTTCGTCGGGAAGATTCTCTTTGAGCCAGTCGATCTGCTCCGAGGCGAAATCGTACTGGATGTCGATTTCGCCGGCGCGAAACTGTTTGGTCGCGGCATTGCGCTCTTCAGATGGAAAAAATTGGACCATGTCGACCGACACGTTCGCGGCGTCGTAAAACGCCGCGTTCTTCTCAGCCTTCACGTGCGTGTTGGGCAGCCACTCGACCACGGTGTACGGGCCGTTGCCGACGATGTTACCTGGCTTGACCCAGTCCTCGCCCACCTCCTCTATCTTGTGCCTGGGCAGCGGGAAGGCGGTGTAGTGCGTCAGCTGCTCGATGAAGTATGCCGTCGGGCTTTCCAGCTCGACCTCGAGCGTCTTCGCGTCATGCGCTCGCACGCCCAGTTGCTCCATCCCCTCCAACGCGCCCTCGTTCAACGGCTTGGCGTTCTTGATGGTGTACAGCAGTGAGGCGTACTCGGCCGCCTCCGCCGGATCGAGGATGCGCCGCAGGGCGAACACGAAATCGTCGGCGGTGACCGGGGTACCGTCCGACCAGGTGTGATCCCGGAGGGTGAAGGTGTAGACGGTGCCGTCGTCGCTCACCTGCCAGCGCTCGGCAGCCCCGGGGATCACGCTGCCATCGGCGGCTTCGGTGGTGAGGCCCATGAACATGTCGCCGATGATCCGGTTTTCCCAGACTCCGGACACGTGGTGCGGGTCGAGCGTGTCCGGCTCGCCCGAATTCGCGATGCGCAGCTCGCCGGCCGCGAACGCGGCGCCGCTCACGCCAAATACGAGAGCGGCACCCAGGCCTGCGAGGGACTTGGGCGCTGCATACGGCTCCGTACGCATGACGTCCCCCCGCTATGTCAGTGTGCTGTTCGTTGAGGTCCGCTTTGCCCCGAGCCTAGCACGCTCCCGGCCGCTCACAACTGAAAAGCAAGGTGCACCTTGGTCAAAATGCCTCATCCGGCAAAACGGTCGGGCTGCGCCGCCGGTCGCGGGCCTTGCGCTCGATCCGCCAGCGACTTGCCGGCTAGCGGCAGAGCCAAATTCCCGTCGCACCGCTCCGTTCGGATACGGATGCCGACGAGGGCACATCCACCCCTGCACGCCGAGGCTGCCCGGCGCGGCAGCGTTGCGGCGGCTCAGGACCCTACAACCAGTCGGGCTGGTCGGCACCGAGCTCCGTCGCGATCGTGACCAGTTGCTGCTCGGTAGCTTTTGCCACGGGTGCATAGGTCAGATCTCCCTCGTGCCAGTAGCCCGCAGTCAGGCCGTGGAGGGTAACCACCTCCAGCTCCGGTCCGCTGTCGCTCTGCTCTGAGGACAGGCACAAAGTGACGCGATAACCGGACGCGTCCTCGTAGATCAGCTGCGCCACAGGACCCTGGTCCCCTGCCAGGAGACGGCCGCCCACGAGACGCAGCC
>JAICEV010000455.1 GCA_025923975.1 Propionibacteriaceae bacterium | reverse complement strand
GCTGAGGTAGAGCGACATACAGACCGTCGGAATCCCATCGGTGAAGAGCTCGACCAGGCGTCCCGTCATTCCCGCGAGGTAACGGCCGTCCAGCACCTTGTAATCGCCGACCGGTTCCGGACGCTCCACCTCGATGCCTTTGCTATAAGGAAGAATGCCGTCTAGCGGCTTCAACGGCAGACCGGATGTTGCGAGCAGATCGAGGGGCCAGGTGACAATCCGCACGTCGCTGAAACCGCGCTGCAGCGCAACCTCCGCGAGATTGCGCGCCTCAACTGAGTGACCGCAGATCACTGGGTCAGCCCGCACCACAACGACCAGTCGGCGCGGCAGCCCGCTGTCGTTCCATGTCTTGGTCTTCAACACTGCCGTCATCGGACTCCCCGTGGTCTGATCATGTGTGCCGGTTGATGGAATCATCTGCGCCAATCCGCAGATTCGCTGGAGCTGGTACGGCCGCCGTGGCGGGTGGCTGGATCGCCTCGGGTTGCGAAGAGGACGGCGGGCGGCTCGTCGTGCCCCACGTCGACGGCGTCGGTCCAAGCTGCAACTCGAGATGCCCGCCGCGGTGCAACTCACGAGCCGTCAGCCAGGTCCGCTCCAACATCTCGCCATTGAAGATCGCCCGCTGTACGTACTGCACCGGACCACCCGCCGCCGGCTCGGCGAAACCGGGCGCCTCAATCACCAACTCCTCGTTGCCAAAGGCGATCCGCGACTCGACGAAGGACGGTGCATTGAGCAGATAGAGGCTCTGGCCTGCGATCGGGAAGAGGCCCAGGGAGGCCCAGACGTACCACGAGCTCAAGCCGCCGGAGTCGTCGTTACCCGGCAACCCGCCTCTGCCAGGACCGAACATGTTGTTGACAGCCGCATGAACAACCTCCGCCGTACGATCCGGCCGCCCGGCGTAGTGGTAAGCCCAGGGGGCCTCCATGTCCGGCTCATTGTTCAGCCCCTCAAAGCGGTTCAGCGCGTACCCGGCTGCCATATCCGTGGCACTCGGCCGTTCTCCCAGCTGCTTGACGGGGTCGGCGCCGTATCCGAAGAACCGATCCAACAGCTCCAGGAACCTGCGTTCGCCCCCAGCCAGCCCGATGCGTGACTGCATGTCGTGCAGCAGCCGGAAGGAGTAGTTCCACTTGCCGCCCTCGTAGTACGTCGAATCCAACAGCAGGCCGTCGGTTGGATTGAAGGCGTTGATCCATTGGCCGGCCAGGTGTTCGAACTGGGTTGCCAGTTGGTTGTCGCCGACATAGTGAGCCACTTTTGCGGTGCACTGATATCCGACCGCGAGGTCCAGGGTGTGCGTGATCGGCTCAGCGAGCCCGCGCAGCAGGTAGTCCTCGCCATAGGAGCGTCGTAGATCGGTGTCCATGTGGCACAGCGCCCAGTCCCAATCGATGCCAGGCATTCCGAGTTCGCACAGATCGGCGAGAAAGGTATGAGCGAGTGCGCTGCCTTGCCGGGTGAACCGGTCCGCGCCTTTGGCCATGCGGTATCCGATCGGTAAGTTGCCCTCTTCCTCGCAGATCGTCAGCAGCGCATTGGCCAGCTCCACGGCCCGGGTTGGAAACAGCGCGGCAATGAGCGGCAACTGAGTGCGGTAGATGTCCCACATCGTGCAGATGTCGAACACGAAGGGCCCGTCGCTTGGCCACATCGGGCTTTCCTCAGGCGCGAAGCATGGCTTGATCAGCGAATGATAGAGAGCAGTGGAGAAGATCGTCTTGCGGGTGGTCGAGGCTGTTTCGATCTTGATCTTGTCCAGGTGCTGTCGCCAGACCATCGAGGTCTCTGCACGTCGGCTGTCGAAAGCCGGGGTGCCCGATCCACAGTCCGCCTGCAGATTCTGCCTCGCCTGCTGCACGCCGCGAAGTGAGAAACCGAATCGCAGCTCCAGCACCTGGTCGGGCTCTGTTGGCCCGCGCCACATCAAGCCGAACGGCCGCAGCGTTGTCGGCCGGATTCGGTCGAAATCGAGACGAGTGCCGCCGGGCATCAGCCGCCGGTCATACCACAGCAACTGCCTCAAGTCGCCAGCATCGCACTCCAAGTGCACGGCCAGTGGCGCGCCCTCCACGACGATCTCCGCCTGGGCGACACCCGGCCCGATGGCCTCGATATGCGCCCGAAGCGGAACCGTTGAACCGTAAGGAATGGCCAGGCCGCCCATCGAGAAGTCGATCACCAGCCGCGCATCCTTGTGGGCCGGGAAGGTGTAGCGGTGTACGGCGCTCTTGGGGCCGACGGTCAGTTCACAACCGATGCCAGAGCTGAGGGTCGTGGCGTAATAGCCCGCTTCCGCATACTCGTCGTGCAGTTCCCAGGTGTTGCCGAGGCTGTCGAGTGGCTCCAGCATCGGCGTAACTCGGAAGTAGTTGTAGTACTTGCGGATCGCACCTGTACCGGACTGCTGGAAGTGCGTGAAACCCGAGGCGATTTGACTGTCGTAGAGCTGGGAGGGCACTCCCTCGGTGTTGAGCTGGTAGATCCCATAACCAGTCGGATAAGCCCCGGAGTACGCGCATACCGAGACCATGCCAAAGGGGTACGTCGCACCAGGATGGGTGTTGCCGACCTGAGGTTTGGGCCACCACCAGGTCTCGGCCAAACCTTGCGGGACAGGGAGATCGGTTACCGCGCTGCCGATGAACGGATCAACGTGTTCGATCATGGTCAGCCTCCTCGGGCGGGCGGCGCTTTCCAGACGGTAGGCGGGTCTCATTTCAATCAGGTTTCACGGAAGTGACAAGTACGCGGGACAGTAATCCGGGAACTTCTTTCCTCACGTCCCGGCGTACGCCCGCAACGGTGAACATCCCATGCTGCGTGGGACGTTGGCGCTGTGCATGGCGTGCATGCCGTGCACAGCGCAAGCAATCTAGGTACAGCTGGGGAAATCCCCTCGTACGGTCCGTGGCCGGAACTTCTACGCTGAGGGGCGATAACCTAGTGCGCTGACTCCATCCCAGCCGGGGATGGCGCAGCAAAATGTCTGGAGAAGAAATTCGTGACCTCGTC
>JAICEV010000454.1 GCA_025923975.1 Propionibacteriaceae bacterium | reverse complement strand
ATCTGTTCTGGCAGCCCCAGGCCGGTGCCGGAGATGGTCAAGGTACTGTGCTCGCGGACGAGTCCAGAAAAGATCACCATCAGGCCGGCTACGACAAAGACGAGGTAGCCCAGCAGCACGATTGCGCGGAGCCCGTAGGGCCATTCCAGGTCACGCAGCCGGCCTTGCTCGATCGGGTCCACCAATGTCTGTCGGTAGAGACCGGTCGCGAAGCGGGCAAACCGCGACAGCCCGCGGCCGGTCGTGGGCTCTGAGCTCGTCAGCATGCGCTCTGAGCTTGTCGAAGAGCCTGGCTCGGCGAGCATCCCGGTGCCGCCGGTCGAGTCGAGATCAGCTGGCATCTTCTCGTACCTGGAACGTCCAGTCATTGCCGAACAACAACACGCCTTGCGAGGCGGCAACCGCCGGTCGATCCTGTTGCGACAGCGTCAGTGCTGGCAGATCCCAGCGGCCGATGGCCGCTCCATCTGATCCGATCACGCGCGCCTCGGTTGGACCCCAAGCCACGAGATGATCTTGCGTTGCGGTAAGTGTGAGCACCGGCCCGAGCCGCTGACTGACAACACCTTCGCCGCTCACTATGACCGACTGACTCTTGGTAGCCACGACCACCTGGCCTGCGAAGCTCACCATGTCGGTCAGCGTCCCGAAGATCGGTCGTACCCAACGATGGCTTCCGGTGGTGGTCCATAGCGCATGGACTGTCTGATCTTGGACAACGATGACGGAGTCACCAATCACTGTCGCGGCAGAGCCCTGCATCTCCTGGTCCCAACGACGCTGACCGGTGCCCTGTTCGAAGGCAGTGGTGGCACCTCCGCGGTCCATGATCACAACCAGTCCGGCACCTGCGGCGGGCGAGACGTTCACGTCTGAGCCGACGTCGTGCTGCCACAGCACAGTGCCAGTGGAAAGATCAAATCTTCTTACTTCACCGCCGAGATCAACAACGACCGCGTCGCTATCACTGATCCGGACCGGTGAGGTCGGGGCAAGATCATCAAGTGACAGCTGCCACAACCGCACGCCGACATCGGAGTAGGCAACCAACTGACGGTTGCTCGTCGTAGCGATGATCACATTGCCGAAAGCACTCAGGCTAAGCACGGTGCCACCTGGGTGCACCCGCCAGATCGAGGTCCACTCGGTGAGCGTCTTCGGAGTCGTGGCGACCAGATCTGTAGGTCCGATGGTCGCCCGAATCACCAGACCTGACTCGGTGCTCACCGGATGGACAGCAGAGGGGGAGCCAACCATCGGACCCTGTCCGAACGTGGGGTTGATCGAGATCGTGTTCATGGACTTGACGGTCCAGCGTTGCGGCGCCGTCCAGCGGATCGGGCTATTGCTAGTGACGTGGACACTCGGCCCCGGCGGATCGATGCGCGACGTCAAGGTGCGTATGTCGGCGAAGCTCTGGCTCTCCGCCACGATGCCTTGGCGCGGGCACCATGTCTGGCTGATCGTGACCACCCGTCCGAGTTGGCCCTCTTTCGATAAGTAGCGCACCTCCCCGATCACATTAAGGCAGCCTCCGTTGCCCTCCTCGGCACGCAGCTCGCTGCGGTAGTCGAGAGTGTCGCTGGCGGATCCAGTGCCGCTCCACTGGCTCCCCGCGCGGACGTCGGCCGGCAAGAGCACCAGCGCTGGGCTGTAGACGTAGCCCTCCGAGGGCGTGCTGACACCCAACAGCTCAACACCGGTATTGACGCGGTAGAAGCGGACGGTCTGTGCAACGGCCGCCGGATCATTGATGGCAGTCGTCGTGGTCCGCAGCAGCTGAACCCTGCCGTGGTCGGCGCGGGCCTCGCCGAGCATCTTGCTGGCGAAGGCGCCATCGGTGCTGAGCAGCCCAGCCACACCCGACAACCGCGCTGATTCGGTAACAGCCAGTCCGACCGTGGTCTTGAGCTCGCGAGTGGTGTCGGTTCGCTCATAGGAGGCCGCACCATCTGGCGGCAGATAGCCGGCGGCCGTGGTGACGCGCGCCGCGACGCCCACCGAGGTGGCCACAAATGCCGCACCTGCGACGAGTGCGGCGACCAGACCGAAAACGATAAATGGCCGCCACCAGGATCGTTGCGGTGGCTGAGGGGCCGGCCAAGTCGGATTGACCGCGACGCTGCCCAGCGGATCTGCCGGCAGCGTCGACCAGTCCTGCACGGGGAACGGCGACCAGGGTTGTTGATCCTCGGTAGCCGGCATTCCAGAAGTATCTAATGACTCAGATTCGCCGGTTGGCTAGCACGGGGATGGCCGCCCGGGTCTGTTCCACGGTGTCAAGATCAAGATCGGCAACCAGCAGGCCAGGCTCCGCACCCAGCGACTGGAGCACCTCGCCGCGCGGTGAGATCACCGCGCTGTAGCCAACCCCGGTCGGCGCCCGGCCGTCGACTGGGATTCCGGCAGCACCTGGGTCTGCCTGCGCTGCGGCTACCACGTACGAGGTGCAGTCCAGCGCTCGAGCCCGGGTCAGCAACTGCCACTGCTCGATCTTGCCTGGTCCGGCACCCCAGGAGGCGGCCACACAAATCACGCGAGCGCCAAGCTCGGCAAGCCTGATGTAGAGGCTCGGGAATCTGACGTCATAGCACAATGTGAGCCCGACGGTTGCCCCACCCACTGTGATCACCGCCGGCGCAGCGCCGGGAGCAACTGTGTCGGATTCGTGGAAGCCGAAAGCGTCGAACAGATGAATCTTGTGGTAATGCGCGTCGATACCTGGTCCGACAGCGCGCAGCGTGTTCTTGACGCGGCCGTCCGTGCTCGGGCTGAACATGCCGGCGACCACGACCAGTCGATGATGCTCGGCAATTTCTCGTAGCTGTTTTGCCCAAGGTCCGTCCACCGGTTCGGCGATCTCGGCAAGCGGCAGTCCGAAGCGGCGCATGGTGGCTTCGGGAAAGACCACGAGCTGCGCGCCACTCTCGGCGGCTGCGGCCGTCTGCGACGCGACCAGTTCCAGGTTCTCCTCAGGGTCGGCACCACTGACGATTTGGGCCACGGCGACCCGCAGTGTGCTCATCTCGCGTCTCCTTGTT
>JAICEV010000453.1 GCA_025923975.1 Propionibacteriaceae bacterium | reverse complement strand
CTGCAGGAAATCCTCGATGCCGCTCGGTCGCTGTCACCGGTCTTCGACACGGTCACCAAGCCCGTTGCTGTCGCGGCAACGTTGCAGAAGGAGTCATAACGCCGCGGCTCGCTAGCGGGTCGGCCCTCGGCGAGCTCCAACGGTTCTCCGGCGTCATCGCGCCCGCTTGGCCCCGGGGTACGGGGTTGCGTGCTGATCGCCGGAGAGCCAGACGTCGGCAAGCATCACCTCGCCTAGAGTGGCCCTTCTCAATCGGTCCGTGGCATCCGAACTGGGGCCGGCATCTGTCACAGCATCGGGACGTACTGCGGGTCACGATCGCGCATCAGTCGCCGAGTCGTCGGCGGATCTGGCGATGCGTCGGATACGGACCCCTCATCGTGGATCAGTTGGCAGTACTAGTGTTCCAAGTGCTCCTTTCGCCCCTCGGTCAGGGCAGTGTGACAATCTCGGCGCGGGTGAGGTGACCGTACTCGATCTCGAGGACACCGAGGGTCCGATGAGGCTGGCGCCGTTTGTCGGTGGGTGAGCCGGGGTTGAAGATCCGGAAGCTACCGTCGGCTGCCTGTAGCGGGATATGCGAGTGACCGAAGACGACGAGGTCGATCCCGGGGAACCGGCGGCGAAGTCGCGCCAGCCGACCCTCCCTCGGCCCTGCGTCGTGGATCATGCCTACTCGCAGGCCGGCCAGGTCAAGTTCCGCGGTTTCGCTGGCTCCCCACGCACTGACGTCGGGGCCGTCGTTGTTGCCGAGGACGGCATGCACTGGCGCATAGGCCGACAGCTCCTCAAGTATGCTCGCCACGCAGACGTCGCCGGCGTGCAGGATCACCTCAGTTGCGAAGAGGTGTTCGGCCACCCAGGGCGGGCAGCGCTTCCAGAATCGCGGGGCGTGTGTGTCGGAGAGGACCACGATGCGCATCGACTCATCGTTCCAGCCCGACGAAAGCTGCATCGCATTCACCGTCGCGCGAGCATGGCGCACAGACTTCACAAATACGGCGAAGGATGATCATGGCAACGTTCCAGAACACAGTGCGATTCGGAGAGCAATCGACGACGTGTTCGCGTTCCTCGCCGACTTCGAGAACGTCCCGACTTGGAACTACGCAATTGTCGAGACGAAGAAGACTCCCCCAGACCGGTGGGTGTGGGAACCACCTACCGACAGATCCGTTCCATCCCCGACACGAGCGAGGAAGGCTTTGATGCGACCGCCTTCGAGCCGACTAGCCGCCTAGAGGTCCACCATTAAAGGGGAAAGCACATGCCTCAGTACGAGACCCTGGCGACGCTTGCGGCCATCCCTGCCGACCATGAGCGCTTCGGACTCCTCCCAACCCGGGTAGCGCTTTGGGAGGACGGGGCTCGCACTGACAATCGGCCCGGCACTTATGAGTGGTGGTACTTCGATGCGCACCTGGACGACGGGTCGAAGCTGGTGGTGATCTTCATGAACAAGGATCTCGCCACGCCGGGCCGGCCGCTGTCGCCGATCCTGCGTGTGAACCTCGACCTGCCGGATGGCCGTTCGTACCAGAAGGTGGTGCCGTTCCCTGCCAAGGACTGGTCCACGGCGGCCGACCGGGCGGACGTGCGGCTTGGCGCAAACCGGTTCACCGGCGACCTGGATGAGTACCGCATTCAGGCGACGGCCGGGGAGGTGTCGGTGGATGTGACCCTCACTGGACAGATCCCGCCGTGGCGACCGGCTACTGGGCACATGCTCTTTGGACGCTGGTGCGGTTCGAGACGGAGGGCGTCTACACCGATGAGATCACCGGTAAGCCGGTCGCGACCGTCAGCCGATACGTGTACGAACAGAATGACGACAGAATCGTGGTGTCCTTACCCGCGAGCGCGATCTCTCCCGCGAGCGCATGGTCGACGCGTTGACCTGGCCTAAGCGGCTCGCGGCCAAGCTGGCCCGATTCGACGGGGCCTATCTGCGCTTCACCGGTCCGATGTCCATCAACGTGTACAAAGCCGGCATCCTCACTGAGCAGCAGAGCCAAGACGCCATCTGGGAATTGATGTACTTCGGTCACTCGCGCCCCCCAGCAGGCGCCTGAACCATCTCACCGGACCACATCGCGATCGTGCAACAACCCTCTGAGATAGATCCAAGATCCATCCGGCGGCTGGGGTCGCTGAGGATGAGTTGATCATCGTCAACCCCTGTCGCATCAAGGGCGCCGGCGAGGAACGGGCCAGAGAACGGCCGGTGCTGACCCTCGATTAGATCTATGCCCTTGTCGATCTGATGCCCGAGCGGTGGAAGGCGTTCCTGCTTCTCAAGACCTTCGCGTCGCTCCGCTGGAGAGAGAGATCACGGCGCTCACCCGGAATGATCTTGATCTGGAACGCCGCACCGTCCGCATTCGCCGACAGTTCCTCACCATGGTCTTCAACTACGACCACCGAAAATCGCGGGCCGGAATCCGCATGGTTTCATTTCCGGCCGCCATTCCTCCCTGAGCTCCAGCACCACCTGGACACATCAGTCGGGTGGCCGACAAGGCGATCGCGGGCAGCAGGGCCTCTGAGCAGGGGCAATTCTCTGGAGCGGATGACGGGAATCGAACCCGCACTGTCAGCTTGGGAAGCTGATGTTCTGCCATTGAACTACATCCGCCTGACAAGGCATTCTGTACGTTCGCCTGATGTCATACCCGCGGTTCTCAACCTTCGGAGCGACGAACCTCAGGCTAACGCATTCCCTGGCACACGGAGTCGGAGCCGATTCCTGGCCGCCGCGACTCCAGCAACATCATCCCAGAGTTGGTCGATCGGGGCAGAGCTCAAGACATGTTGACCAGCACGACATAGATGGCGGTGCCGCCCTGGCAGCAGCCGGCGAGATCACCGAGCTTCGCCGGCCGACCGAGCCCATGTGGCATGCCCAGCCTCGACCGTGGCGGGCTCTACCGCGGTCGCTGGCCGCCCGGGGGGCCCATCCTGCTGGTTGGCACCCTCGAAAATGCGCGGTCCGGTCTGCCACAGATACGGGCTCACCCAGAACCAGAATGCCCATGCTGCTCGTG
>JAICEV010000452.1 GCA_025923975.1 Propionibacteriaceae bacterium | reverse complement strand
TCGATCGCCAACGGCGCGCTTGTGGTGCTCACGAATCAGGCGCCGATCACAGTGACGAGCCCGGATCTGATGGCCGGTCTCGATGCCATCCTGACGCTGGCGTTCCAGAATGCAGGCGAGGTGACTGTAAGGGTGCCGATCGTCGACGGCAACGAGCCTCAGTACGTGACACTGAAACCGACGCCGACGCCGACGCCCAGCACCTGACGTAGGTGCGGACTCAGCCCTCGAACTTGTAGCCCAGTCCTCTCACGGTGATCAGGTACCGCGGATGCGCGGGATCCGGTTCGATCTTCGTTCGTAGCCGCTTGATGTGGACGTCAAGGGTCTTGGTGTCACCGACGTAATCGGCACCCCAGATCCGGTCGATCAGCTGTCCGCGGGTCATTACCCGGCCGGCGTTGCGAAGCAGCATTTCCAGCAGCTCGAACTCCTTGAGCGCGAGCTTGATCCGCTCGCCGTTGACCGATACTTCATGCCGTTCCACATCCATGCGAACCCCAGCAGCCTCGATGATGTCGGGCACCAGCTCGGCGTCATGGCCGCGGCGGAGCACCGCACGGATGCGGGCGACCAGTTCGCGATGGCTGAACGGCTTGGTGACGTAGTCGTCGGCGCCAAGTTCGAGACCCACAACCTTGTCGACCTCGCTGTCGCGCGCGGTAAGCATGATCACCGGCACCGTGCCGCGGAGTCGCAATTGCCGGCAGACCTCGGTGCCAGGGAGGCCCGGCATCATCACGTCGAGCAACACGATGTCGGCACCATGCCGATCGAACTGGGCGATCCCGGTGGCACCATCATGCGCCTCGATCACCTCGAAGCCTTCCTTGGAAAGCATGTAGGACAAGGCTTGGCGGTACGACTCCTCGTCCTCGACAACTAGCACTCTGCTCATTGACTGATGCCCTGAGGCTCATGTGTCAGCTGATCTGGCGGCGGCTGGGGACTCGCAGCTGTCATCGGCTCGGGTAGCGTCGGCGCGGCTTCATGGAGATGCGCAGGAATCTTGATGGTGAAGGTCGATCCCTGACCGACTTGGCTCCACACCGAGACATCACCGCCATGGATGGCGGCTATGTGCTTCACAATCGCGAGTCCAAGCCCGGTGCCGCCGTTGGCCCGGCTACGTGCGTAATCGACGCGGTAGAAGCGTTCAAAGATGCGGTCGAGCTCGGCCGGCGGAATGCCTATCCCGTTGTCGGAGACGGTGATCTCGACGTAGTCGTCATCGCTTCTGGCCTGCACATGGGCCGCTACGACTACGCGCGCCCCTGGGTCGGAGTAAACGATGGCATTCTCAACCAGGTTGCCGACCGCGACGCCCAGCTGACGAGCGCTGCCAAGAACCCGGGTGCCTTCAACTCCTGCCACGGTAAGCGTTATCTGATTCCGCTCAGCGTCCATGCGCCTGCGGTCGACAGCATCGCTCAGCACCTCATCGATATTGACGACATCTGGATTAGCCAGCGGATCGTCAGCTTGGAGTCTCGACAGGTCGATGATCTGACTGACGAGATCGGTCAGGCGCGCCGACTCGATGCCCATCCGACTAGCGAACTTGCGGACAGCAGCAGAATCGTCAGCCGCATCCTCGACCGCCTCGGCCAGCAGCGAAATGGCACCGATGGGGGTCTTGAGCTCATGACTGATGTTCGCGACGAAATCGCGACGGGTCTCCTCGATCCGCCGCGCTGCCGTGTGGTCATCGGCCAGGACCAGAATCAGACTCTCGTCTAGTGGTGCCACGCGAGCGGCGAGGTAGGTGGAGGCGATGCGAGCGCCACGGCTGATCTGTAGATCGACCGTACGAACATCCCCTTCCCGGCGCACTGTGCGTACGAGTTGGAGCAGTTCAGGCAACGTGATCCGACTGCCTCGAACCAGGCCGAGGGTTCGCGCGGCCGCGGTCGCCTCAAGCACCTCGTCGTGCGGGCCAACCACCACACCAGCTGAGGGCAGCACCCCGAGCACCTCCGCCACGCCAAACGGAACTACCGGCTCACTGACATCGAATGTGGGAGTTTGCTCTGATCGGCGCATCCGGAGGGCGGCCCAGGTAAGCAGCGCACCGATCGCAATGCCGATGACGAGCGCCACGATGGCGGCCCCAATCGGGTTCACACGACGATAGTAGAGTCGAAGGCCGTTCGTTTGACCATCCGCTGGCCGCGTACGCGTAAGGATCACTCAAGCGTTTGTCACATGTTCACGGTTCGTTAACCACGCGCACCTTTCGGTGTAGGGGTGCCGCATATGGTTGTTGGAGCCGAAGCGCCAAGACAGACGGGATTGATTCATGCGGGATTCCTACCGGGAACAGCTGGACGACGTCCTTGCCGACCTGGTGCATATGGCCCAGGTTGTCTCATCGGCAGTTCGTTCGGCGACGACGGCATTGCTTGAGGCGGACATTCACCTGGCTGAGCAGGTGATCAGCGAGGATGAGCGAATCGACGCCAAGCAGGCGGAGATCGAGGGACGCGCATTCTCGCTCCTCGCCCGCCAGGCACCGGTGGCAGGTGAGTTGCGGACCATCGTTGCGACTTTGCGGATGGTGACCGAGCTGGAGCGCATGGGTGATCTGGCAGCGCACATCGCGAAGATTGCGAGACTCCGATACCCCGAGACCGCCGTGCCCGAGACACTACGCCCGAACTTCGTTCGAATGGGCGATGTCGCCGAGAAAATGGTGATCACGGCCGGTCAGACTTTGAACGACCGCAACATCCAAAGCGCGCAAGAGCTCCGAGCCCGCGATGTGGAGATGGACGAGCTGCGGCGTACCCAGTTCCGGCTGATGCTCAGCGACGACTGGGAGTACGGCGTGGAGGCGGCAGTCGACGTAGCCCTGCTTGGTCGCTACTACGAGCGCATTGCTGATCACGCGGCCTCGATGGGCCGGCGGATCATCTACGTCGTGACCGGCCAACTCCCCGAGGACCAGATTTAGCCGCAGTCTGTCTGGGGCTGGGCCTTTGACCGTACGTTTTCCACCAAACCGGCGAAAACGCTGAGCTGGTGCGCCTTTGACCGTACGTTTCCTACCAAAG
>JAICEV010000451.1 GCA_025923975.1 Propionibacteriaceae bacterium | reverse complement strand
GGTGACATGGAGATCGACCTGCTGGAGTTGCTGACCGATGTCGCCGGTCTGGCCGCCGACGTTGGCGTCGGCGTGGCCGTGTTCATCGACGAGATGCAGGATCTGACACCCGAGGACGTCTCGGCGCTTTGCGCGAGTTGCCACGAGCTGTCCCAGACCGGCGCGCCGCTCATGGTGGTGGGCGCCGGGCTGCCGCATCTGCCGAGTGTGCTGTCAGCTTCCAAGTCATACTCGGAGCGGCTGTTTCGATACGTCCGAATTGACCGCCTGGATTCTGCCGGGGTGGAGCGGGCGCTGCTGGCGCCTGCTGAACGCGAGGGCGCGACCTGGTCGTCCGATGCGCTCGCGGCAATGGGCACCACCTCTGGCGGCTACCCATACTTCGTGCAGGCGTACGGGAAAGCGGCCTGGGACCACGCGCCCGGGTCACCCATTACGGCCAGCGACGTCGCGGTTGCCGCACCCGAAGCCGAGGCTGAGCTAGCGGTGGGCTTCTTCGGCTCCCGATACGAGCGGGCGACACCGGCCGAGCGGGATTATCTACGCGCCATGGCGGGCTTGACAAACGAGCACGCTCCCGACGCAGCGGTCTCCACAACTGATGTTGCCGATGTGCTGGGCCGCAAGCCGTCCTCGCTGTCACCCGCTCGGGATGCGTTGCTGAAGAAGGGCCTGGTCTATTCTGCCGAGCGCGGCACCTTGGCCTTTACCGTTCCGCACTTCGCACGTTGGTTGCGGACCCACCCGCCGGCCTGACAGGGAACCACTCCCGAAGTGTCCGGTGGACCGCGTCTGGTTGCGGGTCGGCCACTGTAATCGCCTTCTCGACCATGCGAAGGGCCGCATCCGGACCGGCGCCAAGGACAGACTTGGTTGGTCTCAGGCCGAGCAGATCGCGGGCGAGCATGAGTTCGATAGCGAGTAGGTCCTCGAGCAACCCCAGCGCCATGTCTGTTTTGCGGACACTCAGTGGCGCAGCCGTGTGATGATCTTCCACGCCGAAGTCCAACGGCGGTGTGTCCAAGGTGGCCGGTGCGGCCAGCTGTTTGAGCTCGGGAAACACCGCCGCGGCCGGATACCGCAGCTGCAGCCCGTACATCGTCATCGGCTCGCCGGTCGTGGGCAGGCCGGTCAGCTCATGCATACACCCGTCCCAGAGATGGGCCATCCGGCGCTCGCTGAGCTGCCCGACTTGGGCGAGCGCAATCCGTAGAGCGTCGCAGGCAATAGCGAGCACCATTGGGTGGAAGTTGCCATTGCTGATCATGGCTTGGTCCGACACAGAGACCAGCGGGTTGTCGTCGGCAGAGTTGAGTTCGACGGTCACGGCATTCCGGGCGGCTGCCACGTACTCCCGCAGTGCGCCGTGCACCTGAGGCACAACTCGGAACGAGAGGGCATCCTGTACCGATCTCGGCCCGCCCGGCTGCAGCAAGCTGCTCCCTGCCAGCAGTTCCCGGATATGGTCAGCGGTCGCGGCCTGGCCGGGGATCGGCTTGGCGCGCGCGACGGTGGGATGCAGGATCGACGGGTTCGCCCCGGTCGCCTCCATGGAGAGCGCTGCCGCGATATCCGCCGCGGCAGCTGCCCGCTCGGCCCGAGCGACGACGAGCGCCGCGTGGCCGATCGACACCCCATTGGCTGAGACCAGCGCCAGACCGTCCTTGCCGCTGAGTGCCAGCGGCGTGATACCGGCCCGTCGTAGCGCTTCGCTGCCGGGAAGCAGTTCGCCCTGATGCTCCGCCCTCCCGTGACCTATGGCGACCTGAGCCATGCCGGCCATGGGCCCGAGGTCACCTGCCCCGACCGACCCGATCTCCGGGACGATCGGGTGCACACCGGTGTTCAGCATCGCCGTGAGCACGTCGGCAACGGCAGGTGAGGCGCCTGAGCCGCCTCGGGCGATGCCGTTGAGCCGTACGGCGAGGGCCGCACGTACCTGCGGGGTGGGTAGCGCTGGCCCGACACCGCCGCTATGGGACATGACGAGGAACATCTGCTCGCCGCGGATCTCCTCTTCGGTCAGCAAGGTGTCCTTGCCGTGACCGACCTGCGTAGTCAGGCCGTATACGGCTTCATTGCGAGACAGGACCCGGTCTACGACTGCCCGGCTGTCCGCGATCACGGCCCGGACGCTGTCCGCGAGTTCCACTCTCGCGCCGTCGACGACGGCGATCAGATCCTCGAGGGCAAGCGGTTCCTCCGTGATTGTGACGGTGCTCATGGGAAGTCACTCAATCAGAGATACTGAACGTCCCGAAGCCGGCCTGCCTTGGAGGGTGATCATGCTCGAAGTGGAGCTGTTGGAGCGTGACCGCTGGAGCCGAGACGACCTTCTGGCCTACCAGGGCGAACGCGTACGGAAGCTGGTCAGGCATGCAGTCGCTCAATCGCCCTATTACCGGGAAGCGCTCGGCACTGACGCAGCAGACCGGCCGCTTTCAGAGCTGCCCACCTTGTCGAAGGCGACGCTGATGGCCGAGTTCGACCGGGTCGTGACGGATCAGCGGCTGCGGCTGGACGACCTGCGCGCGCACCTCGGCAGCACCGACCCGTCGCAGTCCTTCCTCGGTGCGTACCGGGTGGCGACTACCTCGGGTACGACCGGCCGCCGGTCGATTATTGCCTTCACGACTGACGAGGCTGCCGCGTGGCGGGCCGCAAGCGCTCGACCCATGATGCGCATGGGAATCGGGCTGAATGCTCGGTTTGCCGGACTCGGCAGCCCCAGCCCTGTTCACGTGACGAGGCAGGTACTCGTCCCACCGGGGGTGCCTGCCCCTCCGATCTCCGCCGCTACTCCGATCTCGGAGCTGGTCGCTGCGCTGAACGCTCAGCAGCCTGAGATCATCGTCGGCGCTGTGGGCATCTGGCGGGCACTCGCTGAGGAGCAGCTCGCTGGCCGGCTGCGCATCGCCCCTCGCGCGGCCTTGTTCAGCAGTGAGGCGCTGACGGCTGACGTCCGCCGCCGCGTAAGGGCCGCTTGGGGCATCGAGCCGGTGAGCGGTTACGCCGCGACCGAGGCGCCGACGATTGCCACGAGCAGCCCGGAGCATCCCGAGCTAGAGATCG
>JAICEV010000450.1 GCA_025923975.1 Propionibacteriaceae bacterium | reverse complement strand
CCCGGCTCGGCTGGTATCAGAGCTTCCAAGATCTCCCGGCGTTCCTGGTAGGTCTTCTTGAGCAGCGACTTACCGTTCAGTTCCAGAATGTCGAAAAGCATCAGCTGTGCCGGATAGGCCTTGGCGGCTCGTTCGATATCAGCCGGCTTGGTGAGGTTGATGCGATGTTGCAGGAGGCCGAAGCTCGGTCGACCGACAGCGTCGGTGACGACGACTTCGCCGTCCAAGATCGCTGTCTTGACTCTGATCTTGGTCAGCTCCCGTGCTACTTCGAAATAGGCGCCGGTCTCGTCCCGTCCCTTTCGGCTGAGCAGCTTCACCTGCCCGTCGGCCAGGTAGGCGACGGTACGTACACCATCCCATTTCATCTCGAACGCCCAGCCAGCCTCATCGCCAAACCTCGGAGCATCGATCGAGATGGCCAGCATGGGATCTACCTGCTCGGGAAAGCCGACTTCCTGGTCGGAACTCCGCCCGCCGACAGGCTTAGGGCGCATAGGTTCAGTCTCAGAGCTCGTGATCATGTGGCCAGAGCTTGTCAAAGGCCCTTTCCTGTCTTCGGGATCGGTCTCCATGAGGTGCATGAGCCAGTTCTTCTCCGGTTGGGACTCTCCGCTACCGGTGTGAATCAGAGCGAATTTGCGCACCCCACCCAGCCCGCCGTCGGGCTGGCCGAACAGTGTGACGATCACCTCCTTGCCCTCGCGCCACTTGTGGAGGCGGTAGGTCCCGGTGTCCCAAACGCGCATTGCTCCGGCGCCGTACTCGCCCTTGGGGATGGTGCCGTGGAAGGTCAGGTATTCCAGCGGATGATCTTCGGTACGCACCGCAAGGTGATTGATCTTCGGATCAGTCGGCGGCGCCTTGGGTACCGCCCAGCTGGCCAGCACACCGTCGCGTTCCAGCCGCACGTCGTAGTGCAGTCGGCGCGCATGGTGTTCCTGGATCACGAACCGGAAGCCGTCTTGTTGCTGTCCCGCAGGAGCGGCAGGCACTGGCTCCGGCGTCTTGGTCGGGTTCCGCATGCTGCGATACCTGGCGAGCCGATCCCGATCGGCGCTGGGAGCCAAGGCCGCGAGCGGGTCACCGAGCGTCGTCGCGAGCCTGGTGATGACTTCCTCATACTCCAGCTGCCGCAGATCCGGATCCTCCAGCTCGCTCCAGGTTCGCGGTGCGGCAACCATCGGCCGGTCACGCCCACGCAGCGAATAAGGGGAGACCGTGGTCTTGGCGCCATTGTTCTGGCTCCAGTCGATGAACACCTTCCCGTCCCGCTCTGAGCGTTTCATGGTGCTGATGACCAGATCAGGATGATCAGACTCAAGCGCCAGTGCCAGCTCCCGGGCTACCTCTGTTGCCTGCTCCGGTGTTTGGGTGCCATCCAGCGGCGCATACAGATGGATGCCCTTGCTACCGCTAGTAACCGGGACCGGGTCGTGCCCGATGTCGCGCAAGATGTCTCGCACCAGCAACGCGATCGAGGCACACTCAGTCAAGCTCACCCCGGGGCCGGGATCAAGATCAAGAACCAGACGGTCAGGATGCTGAGGGTGTCCGTCGGGACCGAATCGCCACTGTGGAACATGAATCTCCAGGGCGGCTAGCTGGGCCAGCCAGGTGAGCGTCGCAAGATCATTGATCACTGGATAGTCATTGTCGTGATCTTTGTGCGAGATCGTACGGCGCGGCACCCAATCCGGCGTGCCCGCCCCCAGATCCTTGTTGAAGAAGACGGTCGGCGGTTTCCCCTTCACGGCGCCCACGCCGTCAGGCCAGCGTTTCCGCGTCGCGGGCCGATCACGTAGATGGGGCAGCATGGTCGGGCCGAGCTGGGCGTAATAGGACAAAACGTCAGCCTTGGTGGTCTGGGTCTGGGGATAGAGCACCTTGTCAAGGTTGCTGAGCTTGATCGTCCGGCCCTCGACGGTCACCACCTGGTCGCGCGACGCCCTGCCCATGCAGCCAGTATCGGCGTCTCAAGAGCGGGCAGAAAACCCCGGTCACGCGATTCTGACAGTTCTAAGTGGGTAGTAGGCGAGATATGAGAGCGCTCTGGAAGGGAGCCATCACCTTCGGTCTGGTGAATGTGCCGATCAAGCTCTACTCAGCGACCGAAGACCACGACATCAGTCTGCATCAGGTGCACGATGCCGACGGCGGACGAATCCGCTATCAGCGCCGGTGTGAGGTGTGCGGCAAGGTCGTCGAATACGCCAACATCGACAAGGCGTATGCGGAAGGCAAGACCACCGTTGTGCTCACCGACGAGGACCTCAAATCGCTGCCCGAGGAGCGTAGCCACGAGATCGAGGTTGTCGAGTTCGTGCCGTCGGAGCAGATAGACGAGATCAGGTTCGACCGGAGCTACTTTTTGGAGCCGGAGAAGCCTGCCACCAAGGCCTACGCCCTGCTCCGCCGAGCCCTGGAGGAAACCGATCGGACAGCGATCGTGCAGTTCTCACTGCGCCAGAAGACCCGGCTGGGAGCATTGCGATCTCGAGAGAACGTGTTGATGCTCCAGTCGCTGTTGTGGGACGACGAGGTGCGCGAGGCTGATTTCCCGAATCTGAGAGACGACGCGAAGGTGTCGCCACAGGAGCTCAAGATGGCATCGTCGCTGATCGACAACATGTCAGCGGACTTCGCGCCCGACAAGTTCAGCGACGAGTACCAAGATCAATTACGGAAACTGATTGCCGCCAAGCTCGAGCAAGGCGACGCCGTGGATACTGCTGCCACCTTTGGTGATGAGGGTGACGATCAGGCCGACCGAGGCGAGGTGGTCGACTTGATGGAGGCCTTACGGCGCAGCGTCGAACAGAACCGTGCCGCCAGAAAGACGGCCGAAACCAAGCCTTCGGCGCAGAAGTCGACTGCCAAGAAGGCTGCGGCCAAGAAGGCCCCGGCTAAGAATGTCGGCGCCAAGAAGGCCCCGGCCAAGAAGGGAGCGGGTAAGAAGGCGACGACAGCGAAGTCAGCCAAAAAGGCCAGCTGATCTGGTCTACTCGGGAGGAAAGGAGGAGGAACAACACATGGGTATCGGAGTCGGCATTGTTTTGATCGTGATTGGAGCGATCT
>JAICEV010000449.1 GCA_025923975.1 Propionibacteriaceae bacterium | reverse complement strand
GACGTTGCGACCGGATGCCCGTGCCTGGCTGACCGTCATCCCTACGCGTCCCAATGGCGGATCGGTGTATATCGCGTAGATGGTCACCCGGCCGTCGACCGTACGCGGCGGGTGAAGCAGGATCTGCCCATCCTGATACGCGGTGTGAGTAAACGCCCCATGCCCATTCACGTCGCCCAGCGCCCACACACCGTTGACAGAGGTCTGAAATCTGCCATCGGTGGTGAAGAAGCCGCGTTCATCGGTCTGGATGCCGTGGTCAGGGCCGAGCAGGTCGGAGTTCGATCGCCGGCCGGTGGCCACTAGCAGATGACTGCCCTCGATGGTTGCGCCGTTCCCAAGATCGACTTCGATTCCATTCGAACTCGGCCCAACCCGAGCGGGCCGCCCGTAGATGATCTCGACGCCCTCCTCGGCCAACATTTCCGCAATCATTGCGGATATGTCCTCGTCCTCTCGCTCGGCGAGACGGCTGTCGGTAATGATCGTCACACGGGACCCGAAGCGTCGAAACATCTGACCGAACTCCAGCCCGACGTAGCCACCGCCGATGATCATCAGGTGCTCGGGGAGGTTATCCAGGGCGAGTAGCTCCACCTCGGTCATGGCCTCGACAGACTCCAGACCGGGAATCGGGGGCCTGGTCGCGCGGGCGCCGAGGTTGAGGTACAGCTGCTGCGCTGTCAGATGCTGGTCGTCGACGGTCACCTGGTGCTGCTGGCCGCTGGGGTCGGTGACCACGGTCGCGGTGCCATGCAAGAGATCGAGACCATCAACGCCGGCCAGCCAGTCGTCGAGTGAGTCGCGCATTTCATTGATGATCGAGTGCACTCGGGAAATGGCGGCGGCGAAGTCGACGGTGACCTCGCCAGTCTTTACGCCATAGGCTGCGGCCCGCCGCGCCTGATGAGCGACTGAGGCGCTGGCTCGAAGGGCCTTGGTCGGCTTACAGCCGTGGTTGAGACATGTGCCGCCGGCCCGGTCCATCTCGATGAGAGCTACCCGCTTGCCGTCCGCCGCCAACGCCCCAGCGACTCCTGGGCCGGGCTGGCCCGCTCCGATGACGATCGCGTCGTAGTGAGCCATGCGGGTCTCCAGCCTCCTTGGCGAAGTGGACGGGCCTTCAACGCTATTGCGACCGCCTACGCCAGGCGGCCGGTGGTGCTGCCCACTCGAAGGGCATGCAAAAGATAACGAAATGATGGCGGTGAGCGATGGCCGGAAGCTGCGCCGGCCAGATTCGGGCGCGCTCATGGCTCAAATCTCGCCTCCGGTAAGAAAAAAATCAGTCCAAACTGTGCTTCAGGGTTGGGCAATCGAGATCGAAGTGTTTAGACTCCTGCGGGAGATAACGCTTTGGTCTCATTTTGCTCGGGGGAGTGAGAACACGTGTCTAGACCGCGCCCACGTAGGGCGATGCGGCCGCCACTTGCGGCACGCGCAGCACGAATCGCGGTTCCAGCGGTAGTCATAACGGCGTTGGGCGTTGGCGTTGCCGGTGCAGTAATGCCAGGTGAGGACGCTCAGGTCGCGTATCCAGCTCCAGCCTCAACCGCATCGGCTGATTCGTCACCAAGTGCGACGAGTGCGCGAGAGCAGGAACTCAGTCGGCGGACCACTCGGCCGCCAGTCAATCTTGCTTCGATGCCGAAGCCCAAGAGTTCCGCTTCGGAGACGATCGCTCCGATCCTGAAGCTCAAGATCACCGATCGCAAGTACGCCACCACTGATCTGAACGTGCGGACTAAGCCCAAGGCTGGCGCGTCGGTTGTGGCGGTGGTCGAGAAAGGCACAAAGCTGGCGGTGACCAAGACCATCCGCAACGGGTTCCGGTACGTGTCCTACCGCAGCAAAGGCCGCTGGGTGAGGAACAAGTACCTGTCGGACACGAAGCCAAAGTCCACAAGCAGCGGCGGCGGCGGCATATCCGGAGCACCGTGCCCAGGAGGGTCATCGGTGGAGTCTGGGCTCACCCCTGACGCCATCCGCGTTCACCGCGCGCTCTGTCATCGTTATCCCCAGTTCACCAGCTTCCTGGGCCGCAGAAGCTCGAGCGGTAACCACGGATCTGGGCGTGCGCTGGATTGCATGATCTCCGACTCCTCGGTCGGTTGGAATGCAGCGAGGTGGCTGCGAGCCAATGCGAAGAGCTTGGGCGTCAGCGAGGTCATCTATAGGCAGCAGATCTGGACCGTACAGCGGAGTTCGGACGGCTGGCGATCGATGTCGGATCGGGGCTCGCCGACTGCCAACCACATGGACCACGTGCACGTTTCGGTGTACGGCAACAGCGGGAGTGCCTAGTCCAGCAAAGCGGTTCGGCCGGGGCGTCTGGCTGCCTCCCAGACGCCCCAAATATTGCACTCTGACAGGCGGCCCGCCGGATTCGCAGCCTCCTTCGTCGCTCGCGAACGTGCGCCAGCTCTTCACGTGGTGCAGCCGCGAGCTCCTGCAGTCGGCGAAGCGGGCCACCCGTCATGGTGCGGAAAGTAACGGCTTGTTCCACGCTCTGGCCGCAGCTTGTGAACCCTTAGAGCCCGACTTAGTGTTATTTCATGGCGGTGGACTTGTACCAAGTAGTACTTGGTGGTATCGCCGTCGCCATCATGGTGCTGGTGCCCATTCTGAGCGTGTTCCTTTACGACGCGCTCGTCGGGAGGTGGGACGGACGTCTACGACGGTGGCGAGAGCGGCGCGCCTCGGCGGCTGCGCACCGCCAGGCCGTACGCGAACTGCGCCACCAGCAGGGTGTCCCGATCGAGCAGCTCGCCGCTGATCTGCGGCGGTTGCGGGCGATTCTCGGTACCGATGCCCATCGTTCGGCCGCCCACCAGATGGGCAACCGGCTGGCGTACGACAAGCTGCTTATGCAGGTCTGCGAGATGCTCGAGATCGAACATGATCTGGAGAGCGAGTCCATCGGCTTCGAGCGCGACATTGAACGGATTCGCGTTGAGGCGGAGTTGGAACGCGCCGGGCTGATTCTGAGCGATCGGCGGTTCGGTCAAGCGGCCTAAGCCAAATCTCCGCGTAACGTGCAACTACATCTGTGAAGCCGACTTCGGAGTGGAGCGGCGGCCGCGCGGT
>JAICEV010000448.1 GCA_025923975.1 Propionibacteriaceae bacterium | reverse complement strand
TGAGCTCGCGGCGCCAAGCCCTCGGCATCGGCCTCATCATCTCGGTCTTGATCGCGCTGTGGAGCGCTTCGGCTGGGATCAGCAACCTGCTGACTGCGGTCAATGTCGCCTACGACGAGGAGGAGAAACGCGGGTTCGTTAAGAAGCGGCTGCTGTCCCTCGGACTGACCCTCGCCGCCATCGTCTTCATGGTGATCATCATCAGTCTGGTTGCCGTACTGCCGCCGCTGCTGCAAGCCGTATTCGGAACTGGGGCGTTGAGCTGGCTCCTCCAGATCGCTGGCTGGCTGGTCATGATGGTGCTTGTCGCGATAGCGCTGGCGGTCATCTATCGTCTGGGGCCGGACCGCGACGCGCCACGTATGAGGTGGGTATCTGTAGGCGCCATAGTGGCCACGGTCATCTGGCTGGTCGCCTCAATCGGGTTCTCGGTTTACACGGCGACGTTCGGCAACTACGCCAAGACGTACGGGGCCTTCGCGGGGATCGTAGTGCTGTTGTTCTGGCTCTGGCTCACCATGTACGCGATCTTGCTTGGCGCGGAAATCAACGCCGAGGCCGAGCAGCAAACGGTTGCCGACACCACGAAGGGCGAGGAGAAGCCGCTTGGTGAGCGCGGCGCCATAAAGGCAGATTCGGTCCCCAGCGGGGATCCCGAGGCACCACAGCAAGAACGCTGACATGGCTGTGCAGCGGCGGTTCAATTGCTCGGGCGAGCAGGTCTTCAAGGTGCTGCGCGACGGCTGGTTGTATCCGCTGTGGGTGGTCGGCGCATCCCGGATACGCGACGTCGACGCCGGCTGGCCATCCCCAGGGACCAAGCTGCATCACTCCTTTGGGGTATGGCCGCTGGTCATTGACGACACGACCGAGGTGCTGGATATCGATCCCGGTCGCCGCCTCGTGCTAGAGGCTCGCGGATGGCCGGTTGGCAAGGCGCGGGTAGAGATCACCGTTCAGTCTGATGGCGACGGCTCGCTAGTGTCGATCGATGAAGACGTCACGGACGGGCCAACTCGGTTCATTCCACAGCCGATACGCATCGCTGGCATCGACGCGCGCAATCGCGAGACGCTCCGCCGGCTCGCCCATCTAGCCGAAGGTCACCACTAACCCGCGGGTCGTTTGAAGCCCGTACGGGGTCGCTGTGGCCCGGGCCCGAGCATGGCTTCCGCCCAGCCAGCCTTGGGGTCGGCGTCGATGAGCAGTGCCTTGACGAGCAAGGCCAAGAACACCACACCGATGAGCCAGCCCAGCTGGCGCAGGCCAATGATCGTGACGAGTGCAGCCGCCAACCGATCAATAACACGACGGTGCGGGGCAAGACTCGCTGGCCTTGTTCGGGCTGCCTTGCCTCGGCGCAGCTGGACCGGGAGGCGGCGATATAAAGGGAATCACAGCCTCCGTTCTTCGTAACTCCTCGATTCTCCAGGAGACACGTCGGAGGCTATCCCGAAATGTCGCACGATGTATGTGCCAGCATGACCCGCCTCGAGAAAGGGCTTCGCCCGTGACAGAAAGCAATCCGCCGGCCAGCACGTACTCGGTGAACTCCGAAGTTGGCAAGCTACGCAAAGTACTGGTCTGCGCACCGGGTCTGGCGCACAATCGGCTGACGCCGAGCAACTGCGACGACCTGTTATTCGACGACGTGTTGTGGGTACAGAACGCGCACCGGGACCATTTCGACTTCATGGCCAAGATGCGGGAACGCGGCGTCGAGGTTGTCGAGTTGCACAACGTGCTGACCGAGACGATGGACAACCCAGAGGCGCGGGCCTGGCTGCTGGACCGCAAGATCGTCCCGAATGAGGTCGGTCTCGGTCTGGTCGACGACACCCGGGCGTACCTGGACAGCCTCGGCTCGCGCGACCTTGCCAAATTTCTCATCGGCGGGCTATCGACCGCGGACCTGCCGGAGGACTTCCGGCCCGGTTACATCAGCTTGGCCAGGGAGACGCTCGGCCCGGGGGAATACCTGATGCCCCCGTTGCCCAACACCTTGTACACCCGGGATACGACGTGCTGGATCTACGGCGGGGTGACCCTGAACCCGCTCTACTGGCCGGCCCGGCACGACGAGACCCTGCTGATGAAGGCGATCTATGAGTTCCATCCCGACTTCGTCGGCGCCACGATCTGGTGGGGAGACCCGGAGCTCGACTGGAGACTGGCCACCCTGGAGGGTGGGGATGTCGAGGTACCAGGCAACGGTGTGGTGCTGATCGGGATGAGCGAGCGCAGTTCGCGGCAGGCGATCAGCCAGGTGGCTGCCAAACTGTTCGCCGAGGGTGCCGCCGAGCAGGTGATCGTTGCCGGGATGCCGAAGCTGCGGGCAGCGATGCACCTAGACACGGTCTTCACCTTCGCCGACCGCGACTGCGTGACGATCTATCCCGAGATTGTCCACAACATCAACACGTTCACCCTCCGGCCGAGCGACCAAGCACCTGGCATCGAGGTCATCCCAGAGAGTCGGCCGTTCTTAGAGGTCGTCCGTACCGCCCTCGGACTGGACGAGCTGCGGACGATCGACACCGGCGGGAACGTCTACGACACCGAGCGGCAGCAGTGGGACAGCGGCAACAACCTGGTCGCCATCGAGCCTGGCGTCGTGGTGGCGTACGACCGCAACACCACCACAAACTCGCTGCTCCGCAAGGCCGGCATCGAGGTGATCACGATCGTCGGTGCTGAGCTCGGCCGCGGCCGAGGCGGCGGTCACTGCATGACCTGCCCCCTGATCCGCGACGCCGTCGACTACTGAAACGATCATGGAATGCGGCCGACCAACGACGAGGAAGCTCCCCGGGCGCTGAAGCAACCGAGTCTGCTCACCGCGCTCGTGCCCATGGTGACGCTGATCTTGCCTATCGCCGGATCGCTGCTGATCTTCGGATTGGATGCTCTCGACGGGCCGACCCAGGTCGCCCTGATGCTGTCGTGCATGTGCGCCGCGCTGGTGGCGCTGCGGTTGGGTTACCTCTTCCGATCTTGGTATTTTTGATCATCCTGGTGTTCGCATTCGATGCCGGCGTTTTCAGCGACAACATCTGGGGCGGGGAGGCCGCAACGATCGGCTCCATCTTC
>JAICEV010000447.1 GCA_025923975.1 Propionibacteriaceae bacterium | reverse complement strand
GATCGACGAGATCCGATCGAGCAACCAACCGCGGACGCTCCTTCGAGTCCCGTCAGATCCCCCGCCCACAAAATCCAGCGCCAAAAGGACCACGCCGGTGAAACCACCTCCCACCACCGAACAGAACGCGGCAGCGTCTGCTGGCGCAGAACGTGCACCCCGGGCACAACCTTGCTTCGCGACAGAAGCCGAAATGGAAATCCTGCTCCGCGCCTGCGGAGGAACCGGACCAGGCAGGAAAGGAACATGATCATGGCCCCGCTCATGGCGACCGCTGCCGAGGCGACCGACATGCTCAGGGTGGGCCGCAGCGCCGTGTACCGGCTGATCGCAGCAAGGCAGAGGGAGTCGATCAAGATCGGCCGCCCGCAGCGCGCATCGGTCGACTCGATCCGCCACGTCGCTGCCCAGAGTGCGGCGTTGTGTATGTGGCGGGCGGTCTGGCTCTGAGGTCGTGATCGTGTGGCGTCGGTCTAGAAGCGCCCGATGGTAAATGGAGAGCAGATACCGGCCAGTGCGTGGCGGTCGGCAAATCGCCAGACACTTCCGTCGTAAGATCGACGCCGAGCGGCGTCTATCGCCATCGAGGATCACCCCAAGCTCTGCTATGCCTAAGCAGGTACTCGCTCTGACAGTCATGGATTCTCGGCTGGCGAGGAATGCCGCCGAGCACGTCAGCCACCGAGGCCGCGGAAGGCTGAGCCGCGGTTCCTCACTCATGAGCAGGTGCATGACCACGCAGAGGCGGGGCCGTTCCGGCTTGGCGGAGCCAGGTTTTGAGGCGCCGGCCCCGATCCGACTGCGGCCGCAGCTGCCCGCCCGTGCTGCGCTCCGATGGTGGTGGCTGACACAGGCCGACTGGTGCGACTGAGCACCTTCTGCAGGATGTCGGTGAACGCAGCTTCTTGGATTTCCGGATGAACGATGCGGTGCGGATCCCCGTCCTCTCCAACTGCAACATAGAGGCGGTTGGCGTCCGGCCGCGGCTGATCATGGTGTAAAAGCTGCTCGCCGGTCCTCAGCTCGTCGACCAGCCCGTGGGTGGTGTCGGCGCTCACGCCTTGGGCGGCGTGGATGGTGGTTGCCTGTCCGAGCTCAACCGCTTCCCGGACGTATGCGGCGGGTAACGTCACCGCCTTCTTTGGTGCGGCGGTGGGTGACACGGAGCGCACCTCGGCGCCATTTCCGCCTGCCCCACGTCCAGCACAATGCCTCCGGCTGGAGCCTCGGCCAGCCCGTGGTCGACGGCGGCCGGGTGGAGCCTCGCGCATCGCGTTGTGCGGTACCAAGACATACGCCAATTCGGCGTCTCCATGGACGGCGAGAAGTTCTTCCCAGGTCGAGTAAAGAGGAGCGTTCCACAGACGTGCAAGACGGCTCACGCGTGAAGCGTCGGGATCGCTGACCCCACCTGAAGTCAGGCCAGCGATAAACCATCGCTGGAAGGCGGCGAAAATGGCAAGCACGAGAATGAATGCGACGATGATAGAAGCTAAGAACAGCATCCAGAAGTTGCCGAATCCGGTAGTGATGTATCGGCACAATGCCCTTTTGAACGGTCTTCATGTCCTCTGTGGTGGCGAGGACGGTGCCCACGAGGTAGTCGTTCCAAACGAACACGAAGATGAAGATGGCGATGGCTGCCATCCCGGGCGGACGGAGAGGCAACGGTCGACTGCTCATCGATCCTGGTCGTTCGTAATCGACTCCAGCACCAAACCCGATCACCGGCAGGCGCCGTCAACTGACGAGGTCGACGCTCCGCACCCGGGGTGAAGCCCCTGCGGGGCGGCCACCTGGAAGTTGCCGGTAAGCCCTCCCCAGGTTCCATCGGTCATCGAGCAATTCTGTGGTCGGGTCTTCGGTGATACGCGTCAGGCGGTGGAAGGGTCAGCGTGGGACAGCGTTGGTTGTCGCCGTATCCGGAAGAGGTCGTTACAACGCCCCACCGGGCCTGGTGGGATACCAGGCCCGGTCGAACCGGACGAGCGGCAGCGGCCTGGTCTTGAGACGCTTGAGGCCGTCTCAACCGAGAAGAAGCACGCCTGCTAGGGGGAATGCTTCGTCTGACTCGCGCCCCACACACCACTGGAGACCTCCAGCTTCTCGCCTTCCAGTACCTCGAGGTCGTTGAGAGCTACGGTGGCCCGCCTGGTCCGACTGCCTGTCTCGGGGAGGGTGAAGTAGACGATGAGACAGAGGGCGACGATGACGATCATGTAAATGGCGACCCAGGTGGGATGTCCGGCGCCGACGAACGCGGCGGCGATCAGCGGGGCGGTGCCACCGAAGATGGCGATCACCAGCTGATGCGAGAAACCAATGCCGGATACCCGGACCGAGGCCGGGAACAGCTCGGCCTGAATGGTCGGGTAAACCGCCTGCCAGATAGCGATGACCACCCATCCGGAGGCCGCAACCAGGACGTATACGCCGAATCCCGGCTGGTTCAGCAGCAGCAGCAGGGGGTAGAAGAGCACGATCATGCCGATGGCACCGATGATGGGAAAAATCTTGCGTCGACCAAGTCGATCCGACAGGGCACCGCAAATTGGCACGATGATGACGAGCAGGACGAGCCCGATAACGCTGCCTGTCAGGGTGGAGGCCTTGTCCCGGCCGGTGGTCAGTTGGGCATAGGTGGGCAGGAACGTGGCCCAGGTGTAGTAGGCCACGGCCGGGGCGGACAGCGCCGCTGTCTGCAGCAGAGCCTTCGGGTGTTCGCGGAGCAGGGCCCATAGCCGCGCCGGCGCGGACTTCTTGTCGACGACAGCCTGGGCCTCGAATTCGGGGGTTTCGTCGGCGCGGGCCCGCAGGAGAAGACCGACCAGGCCGAGGATGCCGCCGACGAGGAACGGGATGCGCCAACCCCAGGCAGCGAGGGACTCTGGAAGCAAGACAGCTGTCACGATCGCGGCGGAACCGGTCGCTGCGAGGGTCGCGAGGCCGCTTGCCATGTTGCTGAAGGAACCGAACAGGCCTCTCCTATTCGGGGGAGCATGTTCTACCATGAACGAGATTGCGCTCTGCTGCTCGCTGCCGGCCGATATGCCCTGCAGGATGCGGGCAATAACAAAGAGAATTGGTGCTGCGTAGCCGATCGTCG
>JAICEV010000446.1 GCA_025923975.1 Propionibacteriaceae bacterium | reverse complement strand
GCAGCCAAACTAAGGTCCCTGCGGGGTGATATCAGTGTGACGCCTAGCAAAAAGAGCCTATTTACCGCTAACGCAATCCACAGAACTCGTTATCACAGCAGAGAATCCAATCCTCGGCGCACGCCGGGGACGTCCCCAGCCTTCCGGATGGCAAGAAGCGTGCCGTCCACGTAGGGATCCGGGCTCTCCCCCGGATCATGGCGCATCACCAGCCGCTCTCCGGCGCCAGCGAAAACGATCTCGGTGGTCACCACGAAGCTGGGTAGCCGTACCGAGTGGATTCGGGTACCTGCCACTTCGGCGCCACGTGCCTCGACCGGGCCCTCCAACCGCGGGAGGGGCGCCGCAGACTCTGGCGTGCGGACCTCTGCCAGGCTCTCAGCGAGTTCTCGCGAGGTGCCGCTAGGCACATCTGGCTTCTCGGCGCTGGCGTAGTCGAGGATCTCCCAATGCTGCAGATACTGGGCGGCGAGCGCGGCGGCCTGCTTCATAACCGCCGCCATGATCGAGAAGTTGCCCGCCGCAACGACACCGACGCCCCGTTCGCGGGCGAGACGGTCCAGCTCGGCGTAGTCGTCGCTGGTGAGCCCGCTCGAACCGACGACGACGTGCACCCCGGCTCGTACCGCGGTCAATACGTTCTCCTTGACTGCGGCGGCACTGGTGTAGTCGACGAGCACATCGACCTCCGCGGACTGCAGCGCTTCCGACACCGATGCGTAGACGAACCCCTCACTTCGCGACGCTGTCACATCTGACAGACGCCGCCCCGCAGCGGACCGGGCCACCCCACAGCTCAAGCTCAGGTCATCCGCCGCATCGATCGCAGCGACGATCGACGGCGCTGTCCAGCCAGTAACCCCGGCGAAGCAAACCCTGATCATGGGTCGACCCTAATGTTCAACTGCACCGATGGGCTTGCCGGCCGTAACGACCGACGGCGGCCCGCAGGAAGAACAGCAGGTTGGCGGGCCGCTCCGCCATATTGGCTGCTGTCAGTGACAACTTGGGCGAAACGTCGTTGCTGCTCTGCCCATGACCGATGGGAGGGACGAGGATGGCGGGGTGAGGTATGAGGTTGTCGCTGAGGCTTACCGGGACTTGGAGCAGGCTTCCGGGCGTTTGATGTTGATTGATCGGCTCGCGGCCTTGCTGAGCCAGACTCCACAGGAGTTGCTGCCGACCGTCTGTTACTTGTGCCAGGGGCAAATTGCACCGGAATTCGCTGCGGTGGATCTGGGGTTGGCCGAGAAGCTCGCACTTCGCGCGGTCGCGACCGCGACCGGCGTCGAGCCCGTAGATGTTGTCGCAGCTGTGCGGGAGGCGGGCGATCTCGGTCAGGCCGCCGAGCAATTGTTGGCGACGACGGCCCAAGATCGCGAGCCAAGCCTTGAGGTAGCTGCCGTCGTTGACACGCTGCACCAGATCGCCCGCGCCGAAGGGTCTGGCTCACAGGGCCGCAAGCTCGACCTGCTGGCCGGGCTTCTGGCACTGGCCACTCCGCTGGAGGCCCGGTATCTGCTGCGTTTGGTGACGGGCAACCTACGGCTGGGAATTGGTACGCCGACGATTCTCGACGCGTTGGCGCAGGTGTACACCGGCAACCGCAAGGACCGGCCAGTATTGGAGCGGGCGTACAACGTCTGCTCCGATCTCGGCCTGGTCGGAGCCACCTTGGCTTCGGGCGGGTTGGTCGCCGTGAAGGAGCTGCGGGTGCGGCCCGGCAACCCGGTACGGGTCATGCTGGCTCAGCGGTTGTCCGACGCCAGTGAGATTGTCGCCAGGCTGGGCGGGCGGTGCATGGCCGAGTACAAGTACGACGGCATGCGCGTACAAGCACACCGCACCGCCGATGGCGACCTGGAGTTGTTCACGCGGCGGCAGGAGCGGGTGAGCAACCAGTTCCCCGACGTCGTCAAGCTGCTCCAGACTGGGCTGGGTCCGCGCGAGGCGATCCTTGAGGGCGAGATAGTTGCCTATGATGCTGCGGCCGGCGAGCTGCGCCCCTTCCAAGAGGTCATGTTTCGTCGCCGTAAGCACGGAATCGCCGAGGCCGCGCGTGATGTGCCGGTCGGGTTGTTCTGCTTCGAGCTGCTGTACGCGGACGGCCAGGACCTCACTGAATCTTCCTATCTCGACCGTCGGGCCCGACTTAGCGAGGCAGTCACGTTATCGGACCGGCTTCGCCTGACGACGGCGCTGGAGGTGTCGACAGCCCCGGCACTGGATGCCATGTTCGAGCAGGCTGTGGCGGACGGTTCCGAGGGCCTGGTGTGCAAGTCCACCGGCCCGGACTCGATCTACCATGCGGGCGCCCGCGGCTGGCAATGGATCAAGCTCAAGCGCGACTACCGTACGGAGCTGGCAGACACCATCGACCTCGTCGTTGTCGGCGCGTTCGCCGGGCGGGGTCGGCGGCGGGGCACGTACGGCGCGGTCTTGCTGGCCGCGTACGACCCGGAGACTGAGCTCTATCAGACGGTCGGCAAGTGCGGCACCGGATTCTCCGATGCTGAGCTGGCCTCGCTGCCGGCAAGGCTGGCGCCGCTCACCCGGGCGCGGCGGCCCGCTCGGGTCGACTCCCGCGTCCCCGCCGATATCTGGTTCGAGCCAAGCCTGGTTCTTGAGGTGCTCAGCGCGGAGCTCACGCTGTCGCCCAACCACACAGCCGGCTGGGGCCAGCTCAAGGATGACGCCGGGCTGTCGATGCGGTTCCCGCGCTTCACCGGTCGCTGGCGCGACGACAAGGAGCCGCAGGACGCCACCACCGCGCAGCAGCTTGTCGAGCTTTACCGCACCGCGCGGCGGGCGCCCGCCGGCTGAGGAGCGCTTAAAGCCACCGCGGGACGCGTTTCCGATAGTTGGACACGATCGCCCTCCCTGGAACATTAGTCCGAAGCGGCTTCGGACAGATATTGTTAGAGTAGATCTCGTGGACGAGCCCGTCAAGGCGACCAAGCGCCGCTACAACTCGACTCAGCGCGCCGCGCAGGCGGCTGCCACGCGGCGGGCGGTTCTGGATGCAGCCCGAGAAGTATTCGTACGACGCGGATACATCGCGGCCACGGTGGCTGAAATTGCTGCGACTGCCGGCGTTGCGGTCGACACGCT
>JAICEV010000445.1 GCA_025923975.1 Propionibacteriaceae bacterium | reverse complement strand
GTTGAGCGCGCGTACCAGATCTTCAAGATCACCAACCCGATCCTTGAGCAGGTACGCCAAACCACTGGAGCCGTCGTTGAAGAGCGCTCGGGCGTAGCTCTCATCTGTGTGCTGCGACAGCACCACGACGCCGATTCCGGGATGCTCGGTCCGGATGGCACGGGCGGCCTCGATGCCCTCCATGTGGTGACCGGGCGGCATCCGGATATCGGTAAGAACCGCCCTCGGACTGAGTCGCCGGACCGCATCAAGCAGCTCGCGCGCGTCACCGACGCAGGCCACGACCTCAACCTGCCCGGAGTCCTCCAGCAGACGGCGCACGCCTTCCCGGACGAGGTAATTGTCCTCGGCAATGACCACCTTGAGCTTGTCAGACATCTTGACCTGCGGTCGTCGCGTGAAGTGGTAGTTCGGCACGGACGCTCGTCCCGGCACCCAACCGGCTGTCGATCCTGACCTGGCCTTGCAGCGCCTCGACGCGATCGCGGATGTTTGCCAACCCTCCGGAACGGGCACCGTTCGGCTCGAAGCCTCGACCGTCATCCTCGACAACCAGGCAGAGCCGGTTGCCCGGATGCGACAGCCGGATGCGGGCGCCGTCCGTGCCAGCGTGCTTTGCAACGTTGGTCAGAGACTCGCAGGCTACGAAGTAGGCCGTGCCCTCCACGTCCTCTCCGAACCGCTCGGCACGTACCTCGTCGTCGGCAAGGATCTGCACCGAAATCGGGAACCTCGTGACGCGCGACTCCAGCGCCGCCACGAGCCCGTTGTCACTCAGGACGGGCGGGTGGATGCCGTGGGCGAGTTCCCTAAGTTCCCGGAGCATCTCGCGGGCTTGATCTTGCAGATCAGTGAGCTCCTCGGCCGTGAGCTGGTCACGGCTGAGCCGGTTGCGGGCAAGCCGGAGACCGGCGATGAGTGCCACGACCTCCTGCTGGATCCCGTCATGCAGGTCGCGCTCGATTCGACGACGCTCCGCGTCCTGCGCGGCAATGAGACGGACCCGAGAGGTTGACAGCTCTTCGAGTCCCTCTTTGAGCTGAGTCGCGAGCCGAACGTTGGCGACTGCTGTGGTGGCCTGCGCGGCCACGGTGGTGAGCAGTTCAAGATCAGCGGGAGCATAACCACCGGGCTTGGGGCCAAGATCGATTCGCCCGACCTGCTCACCCGCATGGATTAAGTCAACGCCGGCGGCGCTGTCCTCGGTCACGTCGCCGGCGCCGCCGACCGGCTCGTGCAGCCAGCCGCCACTTGCATCGCGCAGCTGGATCCGCACCCAGCTTGCACCGATTCCGTCGCGGACGGCCCTTGCGAGTCGAGGCAGCAGCTCGTCGAGTTCGGCAGTTTGCTCCATGGTTGTACCGAGGTTTCTGAGTAGCTGGTATTGCTGCACACGATCGCCGAACAGCCTCCTGCTGACGGCGGATTCGAGCCGCCGGCGGAGCGGCTGGAAAGCCAAGGCAGCAGCAATAGTGATAACAACGGCCAGCGTTACCGGTATCCGGTTGCCGAGCATCAGGCCTGGAGTAGCCGCGATGACTGCATAGGCCGCAGCGATGAGCAACGATGCTGCGCCGTACGCGACGGACTTGCGGACGACGAGATCCAGGTCGAAGAGCCGGTGGCGGAGGATCCCGTAGATGATCGCCCCCGGAAGGAGAATCGCCGACAGCGAGCCGCAGGAGAGCAGAAGGATGATCACGGCTGAGTCTTCGGGTGCGCCGAGCGCCGCGGCGACGAGACCTACGACATAGAGAGTTAGTCCGGCGACCGCAACGAGCAGGACTCGCATTCGGGCCCGGCCTGCGGCATCAGCCGCGACAAACCGTGAGCACATGACCAGCGCACCGACGACAAAGGCCCACCAGCTGTTCAGTGCTAGCCAGTAAGCCGGCTGCGCTAGCCAGGCAAGCCAACTCACCGCATACGGGTTGGGCATAGCGTGGCCAACAGCGAGCCAGGGGGACACCGGCACGACGGGTGATGCAAGCAGAGCTAGCGGCGGGCCGAGAAGGACGACCCATGTGAAGCGCAGCGTTAGCCGCTGCCAGGTGCGTTCGACGAACCCGTCTGGATAGCTGCCAATGAGCAGCGCCAAGGCCAGCGCCGTAACCGCCTCCACCTCAAGGCTCAGCATGCTGAGCACCGGGAACCACGGTGAATTGATCAACTGTGGCTGGTAGGCGACAAACACCCCTAATACGCCGGTCGCTACGGCGCCTGTCCCGCCGACGAGTAACCGAACGGCCTGCGGATGAGTGGGCAGCCGCCACGTTAGCCATGCGCCGACGGCGTACAAAGGGATAACGAGGAGGATCCACACGAGGTTGTCGAAAGACGGGCCATCAGGGGACACAGCCTCGGTAACCAGCTCGCACAAAAGGATCAGCCCGCCCACGGTTGTCAGCGCGTACAGCCGAAGTCGGGCCATCGTCACATGCCTATGATCCGCTGAATGTCGCTCCTTTGATACGGGGCTGGCCTGCCGCTACCACCCCGAGGTCAGCCTCCATGGTCTTTGCGGCCTACCTCATTCCGCTCAACGACGTATCAGGAAACCGTTGAGACGGGTCGCCCGGGACGTGATGAGGAGGCAATGTGATGAGGACCGCGTACAAGGTGCTCGCCTATCTAGTGGCTGCTGAGGTGGCCATCCAGGCAATGGTTATGGTCTGGGCGATTGCCGGGCTCAGTAAGTGGGTGGATGGCGGCGGGGTGTTCGACAAGTCCGTCATCGAGGGAAGCATTGACGCCGGCGCGATGCCATTCCCAGAGGTTCTCGGCATCCTGGTGCACGGCATCAACGGCACGTTCGTGGTTCCAGGCATCGCGCTGCTGCTGTTGATCGTGTCGTTCTTCACCAAGGTGCGCGGAGCGATCAAGTGGGCCGTCATTGTGTTCGTGCTCGTGGTCGCACAGGGCCAGATCGGCTTCATCGGCCATGAATTCCCGCTCGCCGGTGCGCTGCATGGCCTCGTCGCGCTGGCGTTGTTCGGTGTGGCCCTCTATGCCGGTCGTCGGCTACAGACTGCACTGCGGAGTGATCTTTCGCCGTCTGAAGAGCGGGTCGCGGCGGCGGCGTAGGTAGTGGCTCGGGCTCGGTTAGGAAAAGAGGCCTGCACAT
>JAICEV010000444.1 GCA_025923975.1 Propionibacteriaceae bacterium | reverse complement strand
GAGCCGGCCCGCCTTCCCGAGGATACGCAGGTAGCCCGCCGAACAGGCCACCTGCCTCCGCTGGAACAATTCGCCAGCCCGCGCGCTGTCGGCGGCGTGGGTGACCCCTGAGGCATGTCCACCAAAGATCCGAGCTGCATGGTGAAGCCCTGCTTACCGCCACACGGCCCGAACTGCAACCGTTGATTGATCAACCTGCGTGAGGTGGCTCGGGGCCGGACGACATCAGAACAGAATGCGCCGGGACCATCGACGGTAGCTGGTTTGCTGGCATAGGTAAGCGAGGCGAGGACACCTGTGCCGAGCCGGATCTAATCAAGTAGGAACTGTCACGGTTAGCGATCCGGTACTCATCACGATCCCCACCTACGCTCGGTCAAGCAACACGGTCTGTAGTGCTTACGGGGCCAAAACTCTAGTTGGGGCCCGGGGCAACAACTCGCGTGTCTGAGATGACGCCTGATGCGTCGCAAGGTGTCTGTCAGATTTGGGTGGCCGGAGGCGAACGATGCTCGCTTGGCCACTCACAGCCAGGCGATGGGCACCGGGGCGGGTCGGATCGACGACCAGCCGAGGGAACCACAGCGGGGAACCTAATCTTTCGTATATTCCAGCGCTGAACAGCCGCCTCACTCAACTGTGGGCGCTCCGTTGTTGAGCTTTGTACCGGCCACGATGAAGATCACGGCTTGAGCGATCGCTACGGCGTGATCAGCGAACCGTTCGTAGTAGCGGCCGAGCAGGGCGACGTTGACCGCCGTTTCGACGCCGTGCGACCAATCGTCGACCAGTGCCCGAAACAGCGCACGGAGCAGGCCGTCCATGGCGTCGTCGTCGACCTCGAGACGAGCCGCGTCCTGGGCGTCGCTGGTGTGCAGCGTGACCCGGGCACCATCAGCGATCCGGCTCGCTACATCACCCATCCGGCGAAAGATCCTCGACAGTTCGTCGGGGATGGCCGGAGCCGGATAGGCGCGGCTGGCAGTCGTACCTATGTGGTGAGCCAGCGCACCCATCCGTCCGCAGTCAGCGCTGATCTTGATGGCAGCAATGAGCATCCGAAGATCACCCGCCACCGGCTGCTGCAGGGCCAGGAGCTGGAAGGTGCGGCGCTCGATCGCCAGCCGGTCGTCTTCGAGTTTCTGATCCAGTACTGCGGTCCTGCGGGCAGCTTCCAGATCCTGGTTCAGCAAGGCTATGGTTGCCGCCCGCATGGCCTCCGATGCCGTCCCGGTCATGGTGACTAGGGAGTCATGCACCATCCCCAGGTCGTCAGCGAGATAGAGGCGCGTCATCTTGGGTTGGGTCACCGCTGATCTCCGAACGCGGGCGGATCGGCCCAGCCGGCCAGGAGGTCCCGGCCCCGCTGGGTGATCTGGGGAGGTCCGAACCCGAAGGCGCCGAGCCGGACCAGGCGATGGAGGACCAGGAGGGTGACAGACCAATCCACCGGCCGTGTCCCCAACATCCACGGAGCGAGATCGCCGTACTGGGGATCGCGGTGGACCAGTCCATCTCGAACCGCGTAGAGCACGTGGAGCTCACGAGGCTGGATCCCCAAACGCGGCGCTCGGGCCAGAGCGGCCCACAAACGCAAATGTGGCTGTCTATGCCTTTTCATCGGGAGCAGTCCTAGTGTCGACCAGGCGATAGCCGAGACCGCGTACGTTTTCGAGAACCGCTGGCTGTCCTGTTCCAGTGAGCTTGCGCCGCAAGTTCTGGACGTACTTGCGAACCCTTACAGGGCCGGCCAGCTGGTTAACACCGATCACTGCGGCGATCTCCTGAGCGGAGACGAGGCGCGGGGCTTCTGCGAGCAGGTACTGGACGAGGGCGAACTCCCGCGGTGCCAGGCGGACTTCCCTGCCCGAGATCCGCACCCGGTGCGCCTGCACGTCGAGTTCGATGGACCCGTATTGAACGATCGAGGCTGACCCCGTCCTGGTCAGGCCGAGGTGGCGGATGGCTGACATCAGCTCGACTGAGTCGAAGGGGAGCCAAAGCAACCCGCGAGCCCCCGCGTCGAGTCCTTGATAGGCGCGCCGTTGGGACTCCTGATCGTTCGTCAAACCGATGATGACGGGAATGTCGGACCAGGCGACGATGGCCCCGACGAAGCATTGGAAGTCCACGCCAATGAGATCGGTCGGCGCTAGGACCGCGGCAGGATCCTCAGCCATCATGCCAAGCAGCGCCGACGGTCCATCGGCGTAGGAACGCAGGTCGATCCCAGTCGCGAGCAGATCGTCATGACAGCTGGGGGTGAGCATTCCAGACGGCGACTCGACCGCGATCACCCGATACGGCCAGCGAATCCCCCCCAGACCGGTCAGCGAACCACGGCGTGCCGCTTGCGAGGTCATCGGGCTCTATCGCCAGCTTCAGCTCATCCGAAGCGACCCGAGATGTAGTCCTCGGTGCGCTTGTCAGAGGGATTCTCGAAGATCTTGGTGGTCTTGTCGTACTCGACCAGCATCCCGGTGCGGGCACCGGTATCTTCACTGGCCTTGGCCGTGAAGAACGCTGTCCGGTCGGCGACCCGAGCGGCTTGTTGCATGTTGTGGGTGACGATCACGATGGTGTAGACCTCGCTGAGTTCCTGCATCAGGTCCTCGATCCGGCCAGTCGCGATCGGGTCAAGTGCAGAACAGGGCTCGTCCATCAAGATCACTTCAGGCTTGACGGCGATGGTTCGGGCGATGCAGAGCCGCTGCTGTTGACCACCCGAGAGGCCAAAGGCGGACTGTTTGAGCTTGTCCTTGACCTCGCTCCACAAGGCGGCCTGGGTGAGTGCCCCTTCGACTAGATCGTCCATGTTGGACGGTTTCATGCCGATCACTCGCGGACCATAGGCAACGTTGTCGTAGATCGACTTCGGGAACGGATTGGGCTTTTGGAAGACCATGCCGATCCGCCGCCTCACCTCGATCGGATCGACGCCACGGGCGTAGATATCTTCACCGTGGTAGGTCACCTGACCGGTGACACGGGCGCCCAGAATCAGGTCGTTCATCCGGTTCAAAGAGCGCAGCAATGTCGACTTGCCGCAGCCCGACGGCCCGATCAAAGCGGTGATCTCGTTGTGGCCGAAGGACAGGTTGACATCGGTCACCGCCCGGAAGTCACCGT
>JAICEV010000443.1 GCA_025923975.1 Propionibacteriaceae bacterium | reverse complement strand
TTCCTTCTTGATGTCCCGTTCTGGGTGGGCATTGTTCTGGGCGTGAGCCTGGTAGCTGCGGGCACCTGCGGTGACTTGATCGAATCGATCATCAAGAGAGATCTGGGGATCAAGGACATGAGCTCTTTCCTGCCAGGGCACGGCGGGGTCATGGATCGGCTTGATTCACTGCTCATTGCCGCCCCAGTAGCCTGGCTGATCATGTATCTCTTGGTTCCAGGCGGGATCAACGCCTGATTGGGGCCATCGCCGTCCGCTCATTACTGCCAGGATTGGCGCCGTGACAGAACTCGACCCGACCCTCTACGACCTGGCTACAGCCTTCGGCGTTGCCACCGAGTACTGGGACTGGCAAGGCCGGCACGTCTCCGTCGATCGGGCGACCGTGATCGCCGTCCTCGCCGCCCTCGACATTGACGCCTCGACTCCAGAAGCTGCTGCTGCCGCTCTGGCGAATCATCACCGTTATCCGTGGACTCGAATGCTGCCGTCCTGTATGACGATTCGGCAGCACCAGACCGCCTCGATCTGGATTCATGTACCGCACGGCAGCCCGGTCAGCGTCTGGGTCGATCTTGAAACCGGCGAGACTCGTCACGAGCTGCGACAGCTGGAGAACTGGACGCCACCACGCGAGATGGATGATGGCTGGGTCGGTGAGGCGTCTTTCGAGATTCCGGCCGATCTTCCCCTCGGTTATCACACCCTGAATGCCGTCAGCGATGGGCGACAGTCCTCGATGCCGTTGATCATTACGCCGGTATGGCTGGGATTCCCGGAGCGGATGGGCCAGCGTCGCGGCTGGGGACTGGCGACCCAGCTCTACAGCGTGCGCTCCGGACAGTCTTGGGGAATCGGCGACCTGACTGATCTGGAAGATTTGGCCGTCTGGTCTGCCGCCGAGCACCAGGCGGATTTTGTGCTCATCAATCCGCTGCATGCGGCCGAGCCGGTGCCGCCGGTAGAGCCGTCTCCATACCTACCCAGCAGCCGCCGCTTCGCCAACCCCCTCTATCTGCGGCTGGAACGGATCCCGGAATACGCGCTGGCGTCTACGGTGCAGCGAAAGGAGATTAACCAGATCAGAACGAGGCTGCTGGACGAGACTGGCCAGCTGAGTCAGATCGACCGGGATCGAGCATGGGATGCCAAGCGCCAGGCCCTCACGATCATCTACTCGATAGCGCGTACCCCAGGGCGGGAGGCTTCCTTTGCCGCATATCGTCGCCGGGAGGGAAGTGGCTTGGAGACCTTCGCAACCTGGGCGGCGCTCTGCGAGGAGCACGGCCGGAACTTCCTGGATTGGCCCGCAGAGCTGCAGGATCCGGCCTCCCCAGCTGTTGCCGACTTCGCCACCGCCCATGCTGCCAAGATCGACTTCCATTGCTGGCTGCAATGGTTGATGGAGGAGCAGCTGGCTGGCACTCAGCAAGCGGCTGTGCGGGCCGGGATGGCGCTCGGGGTGATGCACGATCTGCCGGTGGGTGTGAGTACCCGTGGTGCGGATGCCTGGAGTCTGCACGACAGTTACGCAACGGCCATCTCAGTCGGCTGCCCGCCGGATCCGTTCAACCAGCAGGGGCAGAACTGGAATCAGCCACCATGGCGGCCCGATCGCCTCGCCGCTACCGCGTACGCGCCCTTTCGAGACACCGTCTCGACGATCTTGCGACATGCCGGCGGTCTGCGTGTTGATCATGTGATCGGCTTGTTCCGACTGTGGTGGATTCCCCATGGTATGAGGCCCACGCAGGGCACGTACGTCCGTTACGACCACGAGGCCATGATCGGCATACTCGCGCTCGAGGCCTATCGGGCGGGCGCGGTGGTGGTGGGCGAAGATCTCGGCACCGTGGAGCCCTGGGTGCGCGACTACCTTCGGGAGCGCGGCATCCTGGGGACGTCGATCTTGTGGTTCGAGTTCGACTGGGATGGGGACGGCGCGCCGTTGCCGGCTGAGAAGTGGCGGGAGTACTGCCTGGCGTCGGTCACCACCCATGATCTGCCACCCACTGCAGGCTATCTAGCCGGTGATCATGTCAAGCTCCGTGATCAGCTTGGCATTCTGACTCGCTCGCTGGACGAAGAACTGGAAGCCGATCAAGCAGACCGGGAGGCCTGGCTCAATGCCCTTCGGGCTCGGGGAGTGTTGCAGCCGGACGCCGGTATCGATGAGACCGTCGAAGCCCTACACCGTTATCTGACGTGGACTCCGTCGCGACTGCGCTGCCTCTCCCTTGCGGACGCCGTTGGCGAGCGCCAGTTACAGAACCAGCCGGGAACCATCGACGAATATCCGAACTGGCGAGTCCCGCTTACCGGACCTGACGGCGCCCCGGTGATGTTGGAGGACGTCTTTCGCGACCAGCGGACAGCGGAGCTTGCCAAGATCATGAGCGATGGCCGGGAGTAGCTGCGGCCGTTACCTGGGAGCAGGACTGCTCATGCCCTGCTCGACGGCCTCGCGGATCATATCCGCCTCTTCCTGAGTCAAAATGCCCGACCGGACCGCTTCGTCCAGGTACCCATCCAGCGCAGCCGGCCCACCGGCGGTCTGATAGGCCACCCGCATCTCGTCCAGGGCCGCCTTGATCTCGGCCTCGTCGACGCCGAACATCTCCGACAGCATCTTGATCAATGCTGCCTCCTGCTCAGCCTGATCAGGATTGCTCGGCGCGTCCGGTTGTTCGGTCCCTGGTGGGGGATCGCTCGGGATGGGGATACTTGGCGGGCCCGTTGGAATGGGCGTCGGTGTCGTGGGAGTGTCTGCGGATGCAATGCTCGCCACTCCCACGCCTGCACCTAGCGCTATCAGCCCCGAGGCGATTAAGACTGCGGTCCTTGTCGAGGCTGGCACGTTTATTGCTCCTTGTCGTTGGTTTCACCACCGGCATCGGCGGCGGAGCAAGTTTGAGTGCGCTTCCTGGCAATCAGCTGGGGGGAACCTGGCAGGTCCCTATCAATGTCGGCGGATCCCAGTGGTGAGCAGGCTGGCGGCCTCGTGGACATCGTCGACGCAGTAGATCAAATGGCTCATTGGCCGTCCGTCGCCGAGACGTTGCAGCAACGGCCAAGCAGGGTAGGTGACCGTCCAGTGCTGACTGCCCACCAAGATCAGCGGAGCGATGAGGCTGACA
>JAICEV010000442.1 GCA_025923975.1 Propionibacteriaceae bacterium | reverse complement strand
TTCATTGACGATCATGAGGGTAACGTCGCCGGTGCGGGCGCGGTTGGCATCCATAGCGAGCTCTTTCCATCGGACGGCGGTGTCGCCGCACTGAGAACGATCTTGGCCAGGTACGGCGTACGCCTGTGACGGTTCGGATCGGCATCTCGGGCTGGAGATATCCGCCCTGGCGAGGAAGGTTTTACCCGCCCGGACTGCCACAGCGCGAGGAGCTGAGGTATGTGGCCGAGCGCATGAACTCGGTTGAGATCAACGGCAGCTTTTACTCGTTGCAACGCCCATCCCGTTTTGCGGAGTGGGCGGCCTCGGTTCCCGAGGACTTCGTCTTTGCCGTAAAGGGCGGGCGGTTCATTACCCACATGAAGAAACTGAGTGGCATCGAGACGCCGCTGGCAAACTTCTTCGCGTCCGGCGTACTGGCACTTGATCAGAAACTGGGTCCGATCCTGTGGCAGCTGCCGCCGAATCTCAGTTTCGATGCCGTTCGGATGGAGGAGTTCTTCACCCAACTGCCGCGTACCGCAGGGTCGGCCGCCGAGGTTGCCGCCGGACATGATCAACGCGTACCTGATGATCAAGCGTTGACCAAGGCTGCTCATCCCAACCAGCGGTTGCGCCATGTCGTCGAAGTGCGGCACGAGAGCTTTCGCAACCATGAGTTCTATGACCTGCTCAGTCGGCACAAGATCGCGCTGGTGGTCGCCGATAATCCAGGTCAGTGGCCGATCATCACCGAGATGACTACTGATCTGATGTACGTGCGACTCCATGGTCATGATCAGCTCTACGCGAGCGGCTACAGTGATCGCGAGCTCGATGAGTGGGCAGCCAAGATCAAGTCCTGGACCGAGCGGGGTTGCGATGTCTATGTCTATTGCGACAATGACGCCAAGGTGCGAGCACCGTATGACGCTATGGGGTTGATGGATCGACTCGGCCTGAGCGCCCACCGCGCGTAGTCCAGCTAGACGCAAGAAGCCCCCCGCGTACCCGAAAGAGCTCACTTACCCTTGCTGCCGTCAAGCCCTGGGGGAGTTGGGTGAGGTATCGCCACGCGAGGGACCTTCAGACGAGTGTACGGGACATCTGGAGCCGATGAGTTTGCAAGCCCATGCTGGTCAACACCTAGGATCGGCTGACGGGAGCTTTTTTTATGGCCACGACCAAGACGCGCGCACTCGACCTCAGCCAAACCAGGGATCGCGCATTTGTACACCTGCTGGTCAACACGCTGCTCGTGTCTGTCATCAACTTCACGGTGTGGTTCGCGGTCACCTTCTGGGTGTTCCTGGAAACCAAGTCGGTGTTGGCCACCGGGATGGTGGCAGGCATCTTCCTGGTGGCCACGGCGCTAAGCGGGATCTGGTTCGGCAGCCTGGTCGACCACCACCGCAAGAAGACCACGATGCAGGTCTCAGCGCTGGTTTCGCTGGCGTTCTATGCCGTCGCCTTCACGCTCTACCAGCTGACCTCGGAGCAGACATTTACCAATCCTGCGAGCGTGATGCTGTGGGTCTTCATTGTGGTGTCGATGTTCGGAGTGATCGCCGGAAACATCCGGTCGATCGCTCTCATGACACTGGTCACGCTCTTGATTCCTGAGGATCGCAGAGACCGGGCCAATGGCCTTGTCGGAACAACCCTGGGGGTGTCATTCCTCGTCACCTCGGTAATCAGCGGCCTTCTGGTCGCCGCGGGCGGCATGTTCTACGTCTTGCTGCTCGGCATGGTCGTGCTGGCATTCAGCGTCGTGCATCTGGCATTAGTTCGAGTCGAGGAGCGGCCCGAAGGTGCAGCGACACAAGACGCGGAGTCCACGGATCCGCATGCGAAGCAGAACAAGGTCGACCTGCGGGGCACCTTAAGGATCGTGCGCGGCGTGCCGGGACTGCTGGCTCTGATCGGCTTCGCCTGCTTCAACAACTTCCTCGGCGGTGCCTTCATGGCCCTGATGGACGCGTACGGGCTGTACCTGGTGTCGGTGCAGACGTGGGGCCTGTTGTGGGGGGCGCTCAGTGCGTTCTACATCATCGGTGGCCTCGCGGTCGCCAAGACTGGTCTGAGCAAGAACCCAGTACGGCTGCTGTTACTAGTCAACCTCGCATTTTGGGGGGTGACATGCCTGTTCCCGCTGCGCTCTTCGGTGATCTTGCTGGCAGCAGGCATGGCCATCTACATGGTGTTGGGGCCGTACGCCGAAGCGTCCGAGCAGACCATCCTGCAGAAGGTTGTGCCTTACGAGCGACAGGGCCGGGTCTTTGGGTTCGCCCAGAGTGTTGAGCTGGCGGCGTCGCCGCTGACGGCGTTCCTGATCGGGCCGATCACGCAGCTGATCTTCATCCCGTTCATGACGACCGGCGCGGGTGCTGACCTGATCGGCGGCTGGTTCGGCACCGGACCGGACCGAGGTATCGCACTGGTTTTCGTGCTCCTCGGGCTTCTCGGCCTTGGAATCACAATCCTCGCGCTTTTCAGCCAGCCCTATCGGCAGCTGAGCACGCGGTACGCCGCCGAGCCGGAGCCGGTGCTCACTAGCTAAATGATCTTCCTTGGGTGCTTACGCCAGGATTTTCAGGCGTTGATCAACGAGCCCTCGGGCGTGATCGCATCGGCATCTTCGTCGTCAAACCAGACACCGCCCGCACCGAGGTAGCGGAACTTGACCGCCTGACCGGCCGGCACGGCAACGCTTACGCTCCGCGTACCGTTGCTGCGGCGTACCAGCTTGTGGGCGCCAGGCACCCAGTCGTTGAAGGTGCCGACCGCCGAAACCGGTCCGTCGTGAATATCGTCGGGGAGCACGAACTGAATGCGGGTGCTGGTGCCGTTGGACTTGATGTGCAATGTCATGGCCATCTCCTGGATAGTCAAGGTGATTGGTCTAGGGGCAGAGACTAGGTCACCGTTCAAGCCAGATGCGAACGCGACACCCGGCGTCACCCAACATTGCGGCGCTCGTCACTCGCCTGTCACGTCTGGCGAGTGGGCACCAATCTCCCACGTCGTGCGCTGCCGATGGGCGGTTAGCGCGCTCTCGAGCGGATCACCAGCAACTGCTGCAGTCACGCCCTTGAGGTCCAGTTCGCCCATGCTTGCCCTTGCCGGTAGCCTTCCGCGCGGAGGATTCGCCTAGAGGCCTATGGCGCTCGCTTGGAAAGCGAGTTGGGTTCACGCCCTCGCGGGTTC
>JAICEV010000441.1 GCA_025923975.1 Propionibacteriaceae bacterium | reverse complement strand
GGGCCATCACCATCGAATCAGCGCCCAGATCATCGAAGAAATTACTGTCCACCGACACCCGCTCGACACCCATCACCTCAGCCAGCACCTCGGCGAAAGTGCCCTCCAGAGGGCTGGGCGGGTCGCCCCCGAGTGCGGTTGCCAGGCTTTTGATCGTGCGGTGTTGGTAGATGTCCTTGATCGACACCGCTGGCAGATCCGGCCGCTTCCTCACCCGAGCACAGAACCGGGCCATCACCATCGAATCAGCGCCCAGATCATCGAAGAAATTACTGTCCACCGACACCCGGTCGACACCCATCACCTCAGCCAGCACCTCGGCGAAGGTGCTCTCGGGGCTCGAGTCCGAGCGAACGGCCTCCATCTCCATGGTGGGCGCATCATCCAGATCGACTGTCAAGGCACCATGGGCTTCGGGCACCGCATGGAGTCTTTGAACAGACGTTGACGATCTCGTGATTGGTTGACAAGTCATGTGGTCAGCGTGGGGGCTTGCTGTTCGGTGGCACGTTCAGGCGGATCCGGAAGCGGTGATCAGCTCATCGGCGCCGAGTACGTCCTCGCCGTAGAGATCCAGCACCCAGTTGGTGTGGTAGACGGTGTCGAGGTAGCGCTCGCCAAGGTCTGGAGCGATAGCTACGGCGGTCAGGTCGTGAGAGCCATGCAGGGAGAGCCAGTCCATCGCACCGCTGACCACTGTGCCCGTGGAGCCGCCGAACAGGAATCCCCCGCGTGCCAATCGATGGCAGGCACGGATGGTGTCAGCCTCCTCGACGAGTACGACGTCGTCCAGGTAGGACTGGTCCAGCATGGGCGGGCAGACGCTGGTGCCTAGCCCGGGGATCATCCGGCGTCCCGGCGCGCCACCAAAAGTCACTGAGCCCACGCTGTCCACTGCAACGACCCGGACCGGCCGATGCCACTCCCGGAAGTAGCGTGCGCAGCCCATCAAGGTTCCGCACGTCCCGGCGCCGATGAACAACACGTCGAGTTGCGGAAACTGGCGGGCGATCGCCGGCGCCGTAGTGCGGTAGTGAGCCTTCCAGTTCTGCGGGTTGTAGTACTGATTCAGCCACACGTAGCGGTCGTCGGAAGCGCACAAGGCACGGACGTAGTTGATCCGCGCGCCGAGCAAGCCGCCGACGCGATCCGGCTCGGAGATGACGTGGACTTGGCTGCCGAGCGCCTGCATCAGTCGCTTGGTGGACAGGTTGCAGCGGGAGTCAGTGACACACACGAATCCATAGCCCTTGCTCGCCGCGATCATGCTCAGCGCAACGCCCAAGTTCCCAGACGAAGACTCGACCAAGACCGATCCCGGCGTCAGAACTCCGTCGCGCTCGGCCGCCTCCACCATCTCGGTCGCGGCCTTCAGTTTGATCGACCCGGCGAAGTTGAAGCCCTCGCACTTGAGGAATAGCGAGCGCCCGAACGTCGGCTCAAGATCGACGTAGAGCTCCTCCTCATTAAAGCCCTGGGGCGTCGAAATGATTGGCACCTTGGCCCCCCGTCTAGAGCAGCCCCAGCGGATCCCCATGAACCCAGGGGCCCGCTAGCGCGACGTCGTGATTCAGCAAGGTCATCGTCGACCGCCCGAGCGCACCGTAGCAGTCATGGTGGGTATTGATCAGGCCCTTTCCCATCGATCTATTGCTGGCCTTGAATGACATAAAGATCATCACCCCCGAATACGCTTTGATCGCATTTTTGCGGATACGGACTTTTTTTGGTGTAACCCGCTAAAAGGATCTCAATTAGCTTGAGTACTGTAATTAGCGTGAATACCGGCACGGCTAGATACACGCCGATGGTTACGAACTTGTTATTGGACGGCTGCGGCAGAGTAACGATTAGGTTCTGCAACGCTCGGCGCCGCAGACAACAGGCCCTTGATCACCCACGGCGATGTCATGGGCAGTCAGTCTGGCTGGGTCGGGCTTTGACGGGCAGAGACTGCCGAAGGTCGTCTCTGACCAAGCCTGCTGCCAGTCCCTCACGTGCGATCCCGCCGCAACGGTCGATGCTCTCGGGGATCTAGGGCCTCCACTGTCAGTGGGCGTACCGGTGTCAATAGGCGGGCAGGGTCGCAGTGTTCGCAGCGATAACAATCATGAAGAGCCCGAGATCCAGGAAAGATCAAAGACAGGCTAGTGGGACTAAGAGTTTGAAAGCCCATTCACTAGTGCTAGGGCCCATCTGTACCAGGTGAACCCATGCGCTGCTTTCCTAACCACTGGCTTATTAGAAGAGAATTATTGTGACAGCAGTTGTCGTTCGGTGCCACACGGACGGCGATGCGCATCCCACCAATCCATCGTTGTTGCGAATAGAGGACTCCGCCCTCTAGCTCTGTAACGGTTCGGAAGACTCGCTTAGGAATTGACCCTGTCGCCTCGATTCGCCGGGTAGTATGCATGCCTTGCTTACGACCCGCCGCGACTTGAGAGCGGCGAAGATCGCATGGATGGTGATCGGGGCGCCACGGAAGAAGGTCAGCTGCGTCCCATGAGGCTGTTCATCGCGGCGGCTGCCGCGGCGGTCACGGCGATGGTCGCGTGCAGCGCGCTGACGGCTCAAGCCGCACCTTCACCCCCTGCCGACAACCCGCTTCAGCGTCAGCTGGAAGACGCTGCCAGCGGAGCTGGTGCTCTCGCTCATCTGCGGAAGCTGCAACAGATCACAGACCAAAACGGTGGAAACCGCGTCTCCCCCGGTCCCGGTTACGACGCAAGCCTCGAGTACGTCGTCGACGTACTGCGTAAGGCCGGCTGGCAGGTCAACACCCCCGAGTTCGATGTGGATGGCGACCGCGTCCGCAACGTGATTGCGGAAACCAGGACCGGCGACCCGGGTGACGTTGTGATGGCCGGCGCCCACCTGGACACCGTGGAGGACAGTCCCGGCATGAACGACAATGGCTCCGGATCCGCGGCGCTGTTGGAAACCGCGGTGCGGATGGGCGGATCCCCTACGGTGACCAACCAGGTGCGACTCGCCTGGTGGGGCGCCGAGGAGTCCGGCCTGAACGGCTCAACACACTATGTTGAGACGCTCTCCCGAGCCGACCGGCGCAGTATCGCGCTCTACCTGAATTTGGACATGGTGGCGTCCCCGAATGTCGGCTACCTGGTGGAAGGCGGGGTAGGCGACGGCGAGGACGCGGGCCCGGAGGGGTCCGCGGAGGTGGCGCGC
>JAICEV010000440.1 GCA_025923975.1 Propionibacteriaceae bacterium | reverse complement strand
GAGGAGACACGCTGTTCGTCTCCGAGCGCCGACGAAGTAGGCGGACCTCAGAGCGCGATCCGCAGCGAGCGGAGCGAGCAATTGAACTCCGGATCGCGCGCCGCCGTGCTGAGCAGAAGCGAGGAGACACGCTGTTCGTCTCCGAGCGCCGACGAAGTAGGCGGACCTCAGAGCGCGATCCGCAGCGAGCGGAGCGAGCAATTGAACTGAGCCGCCTCACTGGCCGGCGAACGCGTCCCGCAGCCGGCCGAAAACGCCGCGGCTGTGCTTCTGCACGGTGACCTCAGGCCGGGTTTCGTCGCGAAGCTCGGCCAGCTGGCGCAGCAGATCCCGCTGGTCGTCGTCGATCCGCGTCGGAGTTTGCACAAGCAGAGTGACTCCGAGCTGTCCACGCCCACTTCCCCGCAAACGGGGAACGCCTTTGCCGTCGATCGGAATGCGTGTGCCGGACTGCGTACCAGACGGCACCGCGACTCGGACCGCCCTAGCTTCGGGCGCTGAGTCCTCTACGTCGGCCTCGAGAGTCGCCACCGTCACCTCGGTCCCCAGCGCGGCCGCGGTCATCGGAATCTTGACCACGACCTCAAGATCATCGCCTTCGCGACGGAAGATCTCATGGGGCAGGACCTGGAGCTCGACGTAGAGGTCCCCAGCCGGCCCACCGCCGGCACCGACCTCGCCCTGAGAAGAGAGGTGAATGCGATTGCCGGTGCTGACCCCGGCCGGAATCTTGACGTTGATGGTTCGGGTGGCGCGAACCCGGCCATCCCCGGAGCATTCCATGCAGGGGTCGGGAATGACAGTGCCGTAGCCATGGCATGTCGGGCAGGGCTGGGTAGTCCGGATATCGCCGATGAAGGATCGCTGAACGTGAGTTACGTCACCCTGTCCATGGCAGGTCGGACACCTGACCGGCCGGGAGCCCTCCGATGCGCCGGAACCATTGCAGCGGGGGCAGAGTACGGCGGTATCCACCCGCAGCGGCTTGGTGGTCCCGAAGGCTGCTTCTGCGAGCTCCAAATCAAGGCGTACCAATGCGTCCTGGCCCCGACGTACGCGTGACCGTGGACCGCGCGAGGTCTGCTGGCCGAACATGGCATCCACCAGATTGGTGAAGTCGAAGCCGCCCGGGCCAAAGCCACCGTTGAAGCCGCCCATGCCACCGCCCAATGGGTCGCCGCCACGATCGTAAAGGTCGCGCTTCTTGGGATCCTGCAGCACCTCGTACGCCTCGGCGACGCTTTTGAAACGCTCAGCCGCATCCGCTTCCTGCGCCACGTCGGGATGCAGCTTCATCGCAAGTTGGCGGTAGGCCTTCTTAATCTGCTCAGGTGTCGCATCGCGGGGGACGCCCAGGATCTGGTAATAGTCAGGGCTCATGCGAGTTGTTCTCATCCTTCGGAGAGGAATCTGCCGACATAGCGGGCAACGGCGCGGACCGACGCCATCGTGGATGGATAGTCCATTCGGGTCGGGCCGACCACGCCCAGGGTCGCGAACGTGTCGACCTGACTACCGTAGCCGCTAGCCACCACCGACGTGGACTGCAATTCCTTGTACGGATTCTCCTGCCCAATGCGGACCGTCACCTCGTCGGCGGTGGCCTCGCCCAGAAGCTTCAGCAAGACCACCTGCTCCTCCAATGCCTCTAACACGGGTTTGACCGTGGTCTCGAACTCAGCGCCGTAACGAGTCAGGTTGGGCATTCCGCCGACGACCATCCTCCCTGACGCCTCGCTGCCCACCATCTCCAGCAAGGTCGCAATCGCAGCTTGACCGATGATCTGCAGCGACGGTGGCAGCGTCCCGCTGAGCTTGCTCAACCGAACCGCAGCCTGGGGAGAGGTATTCCCGACCGTGGCCGCATTGAGATGCGCCCGCAGTTCGGCAAGCGTTTGCTCGTCATGCTCCGGAATCTCGAGGGCGCGCTGCTCGATCCTTCCGGTAGAGGTAATGAGGATCAACAGCAAACGAGTCGGCGACATCGACACCAGCTCGACATGACGGACGACCGAGTGGCTGAGCGTCGGATACTGCACGATTGCCACCTGCTGAGTGACTTGGGCAAGCAATCTCACCGTGCGTAGCAGCACGTCATCCAGATCGAGCGCTCCAGAGAGAAAGGTTTGGATCGCCCGTTGCTCTGCCGCGGACAGCGGCTTGAGCGAGCCGAGGCGATCGACGAACAGGCGATAGCCCTTATCGGTTGGGATGCGACCAGCACTGGTGTGCGGCTGGGTGATGTAGCCCTCTTCTTCAAGGGCAGCCATGTCGTTACGAACGGTTGCCGGCGACACCCCGAGGTCGTGTCGTTCCACCAAGGACTTGGACCCCACAGGCTCCTGGCTGGAGACGTAGTCGGTGACGATGGCGCGAAGCACATCCAGTTTGCGGTCGTCCATGCGTCTCCTTCCTGGAACGTCCCTCCCGGGGTGTCGAATTGGCGGCGGCGGAGCTTGGCACTCGCACAAACAGAGTGCCAGTCTAGCCTGATGACTGAGCCTCCATCGGCTGTCGAAGCCGCCGCGACGCCCTCGCTCGGGCCCTGGCGTGAGGTGCGATCAGGCGTGTACCTGGCGGTTGCCGAGCCCGATTCGGTGAACCTCGGACTCATCGTCGGGTCGCAGTGGAGCCTGCTGGTGGACACTGGATCGAGCCCGGCCCAGGGCCGTACGGTTCGTGCGTCGCTCGCCGCTGTGACGGTCAGGCCGCTGACTGCCGTGGTGGTCACTCACTGGCACTACGACCACGCATTTGGACTGGGTGCCTTCGCGGACGTACCAAGGATCGCGCATGAGTCGCTGCACGTCAGACTCTCGTCCGCCGAAGCGGCCGCGGAAGGGGAGCGACTGGGTGTCGATCCTCAGGAGCTGGGCCAGCCGAGCGTGGAGATCGCTGTCGCGACGGCGGTCGAGCTCGGTGACCGCCGCGTCGAGATCGCTCATCTCGGCCGGGGGCACACCGATGGAGACATTGTCGTTGTGGTGCCCGACGTCGATGTGCTGTTTGCCGGGGACCTGCTGGAATCAGCTGGCCCGCCGTCCTTTGGCCCCGATTCTGTACCTGATGAGTGGCCCGGCACCTTGGATGCGGTGATCGGGCTGATGACCTCCCGAACCCTCGCGGTTCCCGGCCATGGTGAACCGGTGGACCGGAACTTTGTCTTCGAGCAGCGCGGCCGAATAGCGGCAGAGGCAGCTAGTCAGCAT
>JAICEV010000439.1 GCA_025923975.1 Propionibacteriaceae bacterium | reverse complement strand
ACGCGTACTGGCCGCTGACCACGACGGCCGGCGACACCCTGGCAGCCCTCATCGCGGACCCGCGATCGGCTACCTTGTCCAGGGATCTCGCCGGTGCTGGTATCCCGGGGACACCGGGCCGGACCTTTCATTAGAGGAAGTACGGCACGTCGACATCGCCTTAGTGCCAGTCGGAGGCTGGGGACCAACCCTTGGTCAGGGCCATCTTGACGCCCAGCAAGCGGCACAGGTCATCCGCCGCACAAACCCGGATCATGCCGTCCCGGTGCACTGGGGAACCTGGTGGCCCGTCGGCCTCCCTCAGCGTCCCAGCTTGATCGATCGGCCGTCCGTAGCTTTCGCTGAACTCGTCGCTCGTCTAGCACCAACCACGAGCGTCCATCTCCTCCGGCACGGCCAGTCGGTCAAGCTGTGACAGCGGGCACCCGTAGTCTTTCGCCTCGCCGAACCTCGTCACCCAGGCGCCTAAGCGGATGTCAATTCCCCTTTCGAAACGAAAACCGCGCTAGACGGTGGCGGCGGTTATCACTGGCGTGCAAGCCACGGGACCGCTTTTCAACACGGGACCGCTTTTCAAAGGGTGCGGCCGGCCCTGTCGCTTGCGATAGATAGCGCATCGCATCGGGCACCTTGTCCACAACCGCCTCGAGATCATTGATGCAGGCCATCCGCATGGGACCTTCGGTTAGCTGCTTCAGCTGCGTTTCGAGGACTTCCCGAGTCGCCGCATTACAGTGGCGCTTCGAGAAATGAGCTGAGTTGCGAGGTTCCGCCACCCGTGCCCGGTCTGACTTGAGCAACAGGTGATCGTGGGCCGAGATCGGCCAGAACTGTTGGTGATCGCGGAAGCGATACTGCGCATTGGCGAGGAAGGCGGCCTTGAACTCCTCAAACAGCTCTTCCATCGCCGGTCGCAGGAACGGATAGATCACGTGGTACGACGAAAAGAAATGCTCCGGCGTGTAGTCGAGCATTTCAGCGCCTCGCAACTTATTGCTGCCGTGGAAGCTGTTTTGCTTGTCTGGCCGCTCTTGCCAATTGCTCCAGCGGCCGCGCAGATTGACTTTGCCGTCGCTTGAAAAGAAGTCCGAGGGCTCCGCCGGGCCAAGGAGCATCATGTCGTCGTTGAAGTACAGGAATCGGTCGGCCAGCCCCTCGATGCGCCAGAGCATGGTTTCGATGGCCAGCGAGTTGAACGTGGGCAGAAACTGCTCGTAGCCACGAAAGATCTCGCGGTGATCGACAATGCGGACGTTATGTCGCCTGGCCCTTCGGCGATGGATCGCAGCTGGAACCTGGTCGTCGGTAACCAACCAGATCGTGCGAACCCACGGCGCGTAGTTGTGGATGGAGCGCAGGCAGAAGCGAATCTCGTCATTGTCGGAGAAGCGCTGCTTACGATGGGCTGCCCGCTCTGGCGTGGCATCGCCGCCCGGATCGGCAAGATACTGTTTGCGTCTGGCGCGGTGCTTCGGATCCGCCCCATCAACCCAGGCGATCACTACATCGATGGAATCACCGTTGGAAGGTACGACCTGCGGCAAATCGGTCACCTCAACCCGCTTAGCGCCTGCGCGATCATGTCACTGACTAGGTAAAGCACTGGCGCCCCCGGCAGGATTCGAACCTGCGCTCCCGCCTCCGGAGGGCGGTGCTCTATCCCCTGAGCTACGGGGGCCAGCCGTTGAGAGCCGCTGCACAGTTGAGGGCCGAACGGCAATGTACCAGCGTACGAGTAGCCGGCCGCTCGCTGTAGTGCTGGCGAGAATGTTCCTCGTTCTATTCTCGACGCGTGCCAGGCGGTCGGTGGAGCGCGTACGCCGGGCTGGCGGCAGTGCTCATCGCGCTGCTTGTGCTCACGAGCTGCGTTCGTCAGGCCACGCCCGCCCCAGCTGGGCAGCGGACGACGCCGCCCCCTTGGAGCGCGCCACGGGATGCCATCTCCTACATCACTGCCGCCGGACTGGAGGCGCAGCCTCTCAGCAGCAAGGAGAATTCGCGCGTCGTCGACCTCCGCATCACCGTTGATGGCGCGCCGGTCGAGGTGCCGGCGTACGTGGGAATTGATCGACTTCGCGCGATACAGGCTCCCGTGCACACCCATGACACTTCTGGGCAGGTATGGCTGGAGGGTCGCCACACCGACGACGTGACACTCGGACAGTTCTTGACCGTCTGGGGCGTCCGGTTCGATGATCGCTGTCTTGGATCGGCATGCCGAGACCTCGTGGTCACCGTCGACGGCAAGGTCACCTCGGCTCCGAGCGAGGTGCGTTTGGCCGAGGTTCGCACCATCGCGATCACAGCCTCGTCCTAGTCCCTTTGATGCCATGTCCGCGGGCTGATAACTCCGCGCACGCTAGGTCTGGTCTGGCACAGTTCCGCGATATGACGCACACCCACGTGGCCGGCACGATCCACGCCGATTCCACCGTGCGAGCCCCCAGCTGGCTGAGCGTGCCCAGCGACGTCAACACCCTGCTGCCGAGTCTTTGGAGCAGCGGCGTTCACAAGGACGAGAACGGGGTGCTCACAGTTGCCGGGCTCAGCGTCGTCGATATTGCCGATCAAGTCGGCACACCTGTCTACGTCGTGGATGAAGCCGACTTACGCGCCCGAGCCAAGGCGTTTGCCGATGCTTTCCAGGGCTGGGATATCTACTACGCCGCAAAGTCCTTCCTCTCTACGACAGTGGTGCGCTGGATCAGCGATGAGGGTCTCGGCGTGGATGTCTGCACCGCTGGCGAGCTGGCTGTCGTGCAGCGTGCCGGACTCGATCTGGGACGAGTGGGGTTGCACGGCAACAACAAGAGTGTCGAGGAGCTGCGCGATGCGCTGTCATTGGGAGTCGGAAGGATCATCGTTGACTCCTTCGACGAGATCAGCCGGCTTAGCGCGCTTTCCGAACAGATGCAGGTCCGACCGCGAGTCATGGTGAGGGCGACCACCGGGGTCGAGGCACACACCCACGGATACATCGCAACCGCTCACGAAGATCAGAAGTTTGGCTTCTCGATCGCTGATGGCAGCGCAGCGTCGGCGCTGCTGGCCTGCCACCAGAATCCCTGGCTTGACCTGATCGGTATCCACTCCCACATCGGCTCACAGATCTTCGACGCCGAAGGGTTCGAGGTGGCGGCTCGCCGTACCCTGCGCCTGCACGCCGATTTCGCAAAGCAGACCGGCGTTGAGCTGGGCGAGCTAGACCTTGGCGGCGGTT
>JAICEV010000438.1 GCA_025923975.1 Propionibacteriaceae bacterium | reverse complement strand
GCTGTCAGGCCCACGGCAACAGGACCAATGACCACCTTAACGAACTTCGATGGCGTGCTGCACACCCGGTTTGCTGACAGTCTGCGATCCAGATGACGGCTACTCCTCGTCGAGCATCTCCGCGCTCAGACTGGCCTCGGTGTTGGGTATGCCGAGCTCGGCGGCGCGCTTGTCAGCCGTCGCGAGCAGTCGCCGGATTCTTCCTGCGACGGCATCCTTGGTCAGCGGTGGTTCATGCATCTGACCCAGTTCCTCCAGGCTGGCCTGCTTGTTCTCAATGCGCAGTAGACCAGCGGCCCTCAGATGATCAGGTACGTCGTCACCAAGAATTTCCAGCGCTCGCTCAACTCGGGCGCCGGCGGCCACGGCGGCTCGAGCCGAGCGCCGCAGATTGGCGTCATCGAAGTTCGCCAATCGATTCGCGGAGGCCCGTACCTCGCGACGCATCCGCCGCTCTTCCCAGACCAGCAGCGATTCGTGGGCGCCGAGCCGAGTCAGCAACGCCGCGATGGCATCGCCGTCACGGACCACGACCCGGTCGATGTTGCGGACCTCGCGGGCTTTGGCAGGGATACCCAACCTGCGTGCGGCACCGACTAATGCAAGCGCAGCCTCTGGCCCCGGGCAGGTCACCTCGAGCGCCATGGAGCGGCCGGGTTCGGTCAGCGAGCCGTGTGCCAGGAATGCTCCGCGCCAGGCGGCAACGCAGTCGCAGAGACCACCACTCACCACTTGGGCTGGGAGGCCACGGGCTGGCCGGCCGCGCGAGTCGATTAGGCCGGTCTGCCGGGCCAGCGCCTCACCATCCTTGATCACCCGTACCACGTAGTGGGTGCCTCGCCGGATGCCAGAGCCGTTCACGATAACAAGCTCGCTCGGGTGGCCAAAGACTTCGTTGATATCGGTCCTAAGCCGACGGGCAGCCGCGCCGGTGTCCAGCTCCGCCTCAATCACGATCCGACCGCTGACGATGTGCAGGCCACCGGCAAACCTGAGCGTTGCAGCGACCTCCGACTTGCGGTCGCAGGGCTTGGTGACCTTGATGGTCGCGAGCTCCGATTTCACCTGGGCGGTCATGGCCATTGCTGAATGATTACACAGCTCGCCCCTGCAACTTGGCGGTTTGGCCGGAGTCAGACACCGAGGATTTCGGCGTACGCGGATGCCAAGCGCAGCGGGTCGTGCCGCGGCGAGCCGTCGCGAGCAGCAAGATCCGCGACCACGAGGCGCGCTCCCAGCGAGTCGGCCCGAGACGCCAGATGCGGGTCGTCCAAGGCGAAGCCGCTGTCGGCCAGCACGAAGTCGAGCCGCAAATCTGGCGCATGGTCGGCGAGCAGCTCGATGTGCTTGGCCGCCGAAAATCCCGCCGTCTCGCCGGACGGCTCGAGGTTGAGTGTAAGGATTCGCCGGGCCTTGGTGACGTGAATCGCTTCGGCCAGCTTTGGCACCAGCAGGTGCGGAATGACTGAGGTAAACCAGGACCCTGGACCCAGCACAATCCAGTCGGCCTCCAGCACCACGTTGATGGACTCGGGACAGGCGGGTGGATCCTGCGGGATCAGACGTACCGAGCACACCTCTCCTGCGGTCTTCGCGACTCGAGCTTGCCCTCGGATCTCGGAAACTTCGTCCGGCTTGTTGGGCTCGAGTCCGATCACGTCGGCGGCAATGTCCAGTGGTACCGAGGCCATGGGCAGTACCCGGCCCTTCGCGCCGAGAAGCCTGGCCACCATGTCCAGCCCTGCCACCGGATCGCCGAGGCGCTCCCACAGTCCGACGATGAGCAGGTTTCCAATTGCGTGATCATCCAAGGGGCCGGTGCTGCTGAACCGATACTGAAGTACATCAGCCCAGGTACGCCCGGATTCGTCATCGCCACACAGTGCCGCCAGCGCCATTCGCAGGTCCCCCGGAGGCAAGCAGTCCAGCTCCCGCCGGAGCCGACCAGAAGAGCCACCATCATCTGCCACGGTGACGATTGCGGTCAGGTGGTCGGTCACGCGGCGGAGCGCACTGAGTGAGACCGCAAGGCCATGTCCGCCGCCGAAGGCGACGACAGTGGGAAGTGTCGGACCCAGCGAGCCCGACGTAAAGGCGTGCGCCAGATCGCGGGGGCTCATTCGCGGCCCAGATCGCGGTGGAGAACTGTGGTCGGTAGGCCGGTGGCCCGGAGCCGGCGCGCGAATTCTTCTGCCATGGCAGAGCTGCGATGTTTGCCACCGGTACAGCCGATAGCGAGCGTGGCGAACCGCTTGCCCTCGGTGATGTAGCCGACTGACACCACCGCCATGAGGTCCTGCATGGATACGAGGAACGTTTCGGCACCTGATTGCCCGAGCACATAGTCGCTCACCGGCTTGCTCAAACCCGTTTGCGGGCGCAGCTCGGGAATCCAGTGCGGATTGGGCAGGAAGCGCACATCGAAGACCATGTCCGCATCCACCGGGATGCCGTACTTGAAGCCGAAGGACAACAGTGTGACCCGCAGTTGATCATCGTTGCTGCCGCCATAAGCGTGGGCGACCCGAGAGGTCAACTGGTGAATGTTCAGTGAGGACGTGTCGATCACCAGGTCGGCGGCGGCACGCAGCGTTGCCAACGTCTCGCGTTCCCTGCCGATGCCATCCAGCAGCCGCCCATCCCCTTGCAGCGGATGCGGCCGGCGTACCGACTCCTGGCGCCGCACGATGACGTCATCGGCCGCCTCCAAAAACAAGATCTCCGGCAGCGTGCCGATCAGGCCAAGTTCGGTGAACATTGCCGGGAGCTGCTCGAAGAACCCGCGGGTACGGACGTCCAGCACCACGGCGAGCCGCGTCAGGTCAATCTCCCGGGCCTGCCGGCATACCTCGGGCAACACACTCGGCGGCAAGTTGTCCACCACGTACCAGCCAAGATCCTCCAGGGCATGCGCCGCCGTGGAGCGCCCCGCACCTGACATGCCGCTGACGACGACCAGACGGAGCGGCTTGGTCGGGCCCTCGGCATCAAGCTGGCCCTCCGTGCTGTGCTGATCCCGGGGGGGATAACCCCCCCGCACCGCCCCGGGAGTTTGGCTGGTCACGTGAACGATTATTCCCGCATCGCCCGGATCGCGCGCCGCTGTCCTGGACGAGTGAGCGAGCAGCTGGGGGCTGCGCGCGAGTGAGGAAGGCAGCGGCTACAGCGCGCGATCCGCGCCGAGCGAGCTTGGCGAGCGAGGCAATTGAGCACTGTCCAGCACCT
>JAICEV010000437.1 GCA_025923975.1 Propionibacteriaceae bacterium | reverse complement strand
CTTGGTGTACGCGTAGCCGACAAGGCCATACTCCGTGTCATTGGCGATCCGCACCGCCTCATCCTCGCCACTAAAGGTGACGATGCTCAGCACTGGCCCAAAGATCTCCTCGCGGAGGAGGTCGCTGCCAGGGCGTACGCCGGTGACGACGGTCGGCTCGTAGAAGGTGCCCGGACCGTCGATCGGGTGACCGCCGGTCAGCACCTTGGCGCCGCGCTCGGTTGCGTCGCGTACCAAAGAGTCGGCCTTATCCACCGCGTCGACATTGATCAACGGGCCAATCTGGACACCCTCCTCGGTACCGCGTCCGACCTTGAACGCCTGCACCCGCTCAGTGACACGGGCCGCAAACTCGTCGGCAACGGCCTCGTGCACAATGAACCGGTTCGCAGCCGTGCACGCTTGGCCGATGTTGCGGAACTTGGCGAGCACCGCCCCGTCAACGGCGGCACCAAGATCGGCGTCGTCGAAGATCAGGAAGGGCGCGTTGCCGCCGAGCTCCATGGAGATACGCAGCACATTGCCGGCCGCCTGCTCATAGAGCTTGCGACCCACCTCGGTGGATCCGGTGAAGCTCAACTTCCGCAGCCGTGGATCGGCGATGATCGGTCCAGACACCTTCCCCGACGTGGAGGTCGTGATGACATTGACCACACCGGGCGGTAGGCCGGCTTCGGCAAGCAGCTTGACGAAATAGAGGGTCGTCAATGGAGTCAGTTCGGGCGGCTTGATCACCACGGTGCAGCCGGCGGCGAGGGCTGGTCCAGTCTTGCGAGTCGCCATGGCCAGCGGAAAGTTCCACGGAGTAATCAAGAAGCATGGCCCGACCGGATGTTGCGAAACGATCATTCGCCCGGTGCCCTCAGGATTGATTCCATAGCGACCGAAGACTCGCACCGCCTCCTCAGAGAACCAGCGCAGAAACTCGCTGCCGTAGGTGACCTCGGCCTTGGATTCGGCGAGCGGTTTACCCATCTCGAGGGTCATCAGTAGCGCGACCTGATCCTGGTGCTCGCGTATCAGGTCGAAGGTCTGGCGCAGGATCTCGGCGCGCTCTCGGGGCGGTGTTTTCGCCCAGTCGTCGGCAGCCTCCACGGCGGCGTCCATCGCCGCAGCACCATCCTCGACGCCGGCGTCGGCGATGGTCTTGATCACCTCACCAGTTGCCGGATCATGTACCACCAACGTCGCACCGGAGGCCGCCGAACGCCATTCACCGCCAATGAACAGTCCATCCGGGACCGACTCCAACAACGTCGTTTCCATCGTGTTCGACATCGCCATATCCTCCTGGCTCGACCAGCACCGTCGTCCACTCGAGCCTAACTCTCGGACCCGGCTGCGCCGGTTTGGGCTTCCCCTCAGCTGCTGCCGACTCAGGAACTAGGGTCTCGGTATGCCCTCCGCCTGGAAAGCCGATCGGATCCGCTCCGCGACAACAACGATCTTCGCCGAGATGTCCGCGCTGGCCTTGGCGACGCAGTCGGTGAATCTGGGGCAAGGCTTTCCCGACACCGACGGCCCAGCGTTCGTGCTCGAGGAGGCGCGGGCGGCGATCGCCGCCGGCATCAACCAGTACCCGCCTGGTCGCGGCATTCTGCCGCTGCGGCAGGCAATCGCGCAGCACAGCAGCCGCCATTACGGCCTGAGTTACGACCCGGAGTCAGAGGTCTTGGTCACGACCGGCGCGACCGAGGCGCTGGCCGCGTCGATCCTGGCGTTTGTCAACCCCGGCGACGAGGTCATTGCCCTCGAGCCCTTCTACGACTCGTACGCCGCCTCCATCGAACTCGCCGGCGGGCAACGCGTTGGGGTGGGATTGTTCGGGCCGGACTTCCAGCTGGACTACGCCGAGCTGTCTGCTGCATTCACACCCAAAACCAAGGCGCTGTTGATCAACTCGCCGCACAACCCGACTGGCGCAGTACTGAATCGAGACGATCTTGCTGCTATCGCAGAGCTGGCCGTACAGCACGATCTGCTGGTCATCTGTGACGAGGTGTATGAGCACCTCACCTTCGACGACGCCGAGCATTTGCCATTAGCAACCTTCCCCGGAATGCGAGAACGGACAGTGCGGATCTCCTCTGCTGCCAAGACGTTCTCAGTAACCGGCTGGAAGATCGGGTGGGCGCTCGGCACGCCCGAGTTGATCAACGAGGTCACCGCAGTGAAACAGTTCCTCAGCTACGTCTCCGGCGCGCCGTTCCAGCCGGCCGTCGCGCGTGCCCTCAATGAGGGCGACGAGTGGGTTGAGAAAGCTCGGCTGGACCTGCAAGACAGGCGCGACCAACTGGCCGCGGGCCTGCGGTCGATCGGACTCGAGCCGATCGTGCCGCGAGGTACCTACTTCATGACGACCGACGTCCGGCCGTTGGGCTATAGCGACGGGGTGGAGTTCTGTCGAGACCTCCCCGGTCGCTGCGGAGTCGTCGCGATCCCCCATCAGGTGTTCTACGACCGGATCGAGGCCGGAAGACCGTACGTCCGATGGGCCTTCTGCAAACAGGAGCAAGTGCTTGATGAGGCGATCCGCAGGCTGGGCACGTTGCGTTTACCGACTTAAGGTTCAGGCGAAGTGCCGCATATCGCGTCCCGGCTCCGGAGACTGCTCGGCGTCCTCGTCACTGAACGGGATCGCGTCAGAAAGTAGCTGGTTCAACCGCGCACCATGAAGCGCTCGGTACGGAAAGGGCGGCCTCCCGGCTCGCTCTGCGATGCCGGCGTAGGGCAGCGGTGTCGCACCGCCGACGATGATCACATTGCCGAAGCGCCGGCCCTTCAGGGTCGATGGCTCGGCGCACAACAGCACCTGCGGAAATGTCAGGCGTACGCCGGCCAACACCCGCCTGGCGTAGTTGAGCGGTCCACGATCAGTGAGGTTGATGATCAAGAATCCATGATCACCTAGAGTGCGCCGAGCATCGGCGAGGAATTCGGCGGTGGTGAGCTCCGCCGGCACCCTGGCGCCGATGAAGGCGTCGATGATCACGAGATCCGCGTAGCCGTCCCGTAGCTCCGCGATGCCGCTGCGGCCATCCTTGCCACGCACCTTGATGCCGCTGCGAGTGGGCAGTGGTAAATGACGACGGACGAAGGCGGTCAGCTCGGTGTCGGGCTCGAGAACTATTTGAGCAGAGGTCGGGCGCGTCGCGGCCACATATCGCGGCAGTGTCATCGCAGCGCCGCCAACGTGCACTACGCGTAAGCGCTGTCCTGGCTCGGCCACGCTGTCGAGCACATCG
>JAICEV010000436.1 GCA_025923975.1 Propionibacteriaceae bacterium | reverse complement strand
CAGCCGCTTGAGCACCGGGTCCTCTGATTGTTCCGGCTCGTCCGGGTTGTCCTCCAAGTTCTTGACGATCTCCTCAAACGGATCGGAGGATTCCGGGGCGGTAGGAAAGCCTTCAGGCTCACCGTCGGAAACGAGCTCGATCAGCTGCATGATCAAGGAGGACAGCAGCTCCACCTCATATGGGCTGAGCTGGGTAGTGATCATGCCACGCCGACGGTGGAACTTCTTCATGTTTGATTGCCTCGCTCGCCAGGCTCGCCCGGCGCGGATCGCGCTTTGTCGCGCGATCCGTGTTCCGCCTGTCTGCGATAGATGGCGCACTCCGTGCGCAAGCTCACCTGTCCGCCTTGTCGAGAGTTGCCCATAGGCCGAATTCGTGCATGGCAGTCACATCGCGCTCCATCGCCTCGCGCGTGCCGCTGGAGACGATCGCCTTGCCCGTGGTGTGCACCTGCAGCATCAATTTCTCGGCCTTGGATTTGGTGTAGTGGAAATAGGTCACGAACACGTGGGTCACGTAGGACATAAGGTTGACTGGGTCGTCCCAGACAATGGTGACCCACGGTGTTTGCGCCAGGGTTTCATCGACTGGGCGCTCAGCGATCGCGGTTCCACCTGCTGGCGTCAGGCTCTCCCCGTCGGAGTCAGGCATAAGAACCATTCTTGCAACGAGCCTGTTGATTCGCGCATCGCGCTCCATACTCACCTCCCACTCAGCTGACTAGGCTGACCATGTGACCGCCACGGACGCAGCTCCGGCCGTACCGGCGGCTTGGGGACCGAGTGAGGTCCCAACCACCGCGCTGCTGACCGACCATTACGAACTGACCATGGTTCGCGCCGCACTCCGCGCTGGTACAGCAGACCTGCGATGCATCTTCGAGCTCTTCGCTCGGCGGCTGCCGGAGGGGCGCCGCTACGGAGTAGTCGGCGGCGTAGGTAGAGCCCTCCGTGCGCTACGGCATTTCCGCTTCGACGACGAGTCTCTGCGCTTCCTTCGCGATCAGGAAATCGTCGACGAAGCCGTGGCCGACTGGCTTGCGAACTACAAATTCTCCGGTGATATCTGGGGTTATCCCGAGGGCGAGATCTACTTTCCCGGATCGCCGCTGGTCATGGTGGAGAGCTCATTCGGCGAGGCCGTCGTACTGGAGACGCTGCTCCTCAGCATCTATAACCACGACTCAGCCATTGCATCCGCCGCCTCCCGGATGACTGCGATGGCCGGTGACCGACCGATCATCGAGATGGGCTCCCGGCGTACTCACGAACTGGCGGCAGTAGCAGCCGCCAGGGCCGCGTACCTCGCAGGCTTCTCATCGACCTCGAACCTGGAGGCGGGCCGCCGCTATGGCGTGCCGACCCGCGGTACCTCGGCGCACTCCTTCACCCTGCTTCATGCAACCGAGCGCGAAGCGTTCGCGGCGCAGATTGCGGAGCTGGGTGAGCAGACCACGTTGTTGGTGGATACCTACGACGTGATGGAGGCCGTGAGGATCGGAGTCGAGCTGACCGAGGGCCGGCTTGGTGCTGTCCGGCTCGATTCCGGCGACCTCGGCCAGCTGGCAGCCCAAGTGCGCGAGCTTCTTGACTCCCTTGGTGCAACTCACACAAGGATCGTTGTGACCAGCGATCTTGATGAGTTCGCGATCGCTGCCCTGTCGGGCGCGCCGGTCGACGGCTACGGGGTTGGCACGGCATTGGTGACTGGCAGCGGCCACCCCACATGCGAATTCGTCTACAAGCTGGTGGCTCGCGCCGAATCCGATGCGCCAGGAGCACCGATGCTGGCTGTGGCCAAGAAAAGCGTCAATAAGATCTCCGTCGGTGGTCGCAAGTTCGCCCTGCGACGGTTGTCCGAGGAGGGCGTGGCCGAAGCGGAGATCATCGGTGTCGGCGAGCCGCCTGGTGGTGACAGCAACGACCGCCCGCTTCTGGTTCAACTGGTCAACGGCGGCGCCATCGCTGGCGAGGAATCGCTTGAGGCTGCGCGGCAACGTCACCTGCAGGCCCGCGCCGAGCTTCCGCTTGAGGCGCTCAAGATGTCCCGAGGAGAGCCGGTCATTGAGACTATCTGGGCCGGCATAGGTGACGTGCCCGCTGATCCCTATCGAACGCCGCCAGTACCGAGCTACGATCGGCAACCAACATAAGCGGAGCGACCCCTTCAGTTGCAGTGAGTTCTGATCATGACACGAACGTTGATCGTCGCCGATCCCCAGCGAGACTTTTGCGAGGGCGGCTCGTTAGGCGTGGCGGGTGGAGCAGCCGTCGTCAGCCGGATCGACAGGCTGCTCAACAGCGATCATGGTTACGCCTACGTGGTCGCCACTCGTGATCATCACATCAAGCCCGGCGCTCACTTTTCTGACGAACCGGATTTCGTCGACTCGTGGCCACCGCATTGTGTGGTTGGCACGCCGGGGGCCGAGTTTCATGATCAACTCACCTTCCGAGACTTCGCAGCCGTCTTCAACAAGGGTGAGTACGAGCCGGCGTACTCCGCGTTCGAGGGTGCCACCGCCGACGGGGAGACGCTGTCCCACTGGCTGCGCGCCCGAGGAGTCGATCAAGTCGATATCTGCGGGATTGCCACCGACTACTGCGTACGCGCCACGGCACTGGACGCTGTGCGTGAGGGGTTCGAGACGACGGTCTTGCTCGACCTGACGGCCGCTGTCGCCCCGCATCGGGTTGAGGAGATATCGGCTGAGCTGGTCAAGGCTGGGGTGACAGTCAATCAGCAGGCTGGGACCTCCACATCTTGAGCACGCTCGGCGGCGCCACGGTCGCAAACGCTTCTCGACAGATTGCCCTGAGCTCAGCCGCCTCAATTTCCGGTAGCTGAACGCCAAGCCAGCCGAGATGGCCGACGTAAGGCGGCCGGAAGAAGCGTTCTGGCTCCGTCTCAACCATCTCGGCTTGGACTCCATGGGGAGCGGCGCACCAGATCGCAAGCCGCCCGTCGTCGTGATGGTCATTGAGAAACATCACGAAGCATTTCTTGTTGCGGATAAAGAATGCCGGCCCACCGTGACTCAGACGTTCCGATGTCTCTGGCAGCGTCAGGCACACCGTGCGCACCTTTGCGAGCGCCTCGTCAACCTCATGCGGCGGGAACCGGCTCATGATTCGCAGTATGTGCCCTGAGTTGCAGTATGTGCCCACTCTCGTCCAGTCTTAAAATTCCGACCAGTGCGGGGTTTCCGGTCCCTTTTGGCGGGCAATCCTGCTAAAAGCCCACACT
>JAICEV010000435.1 GCA_025923975.1 Propionibacteriaceae bacterium | reverse complement strand
GAGTGTGTCACGGTCGAGGTCCCAAGCGCCGTCCTGGCGGCAGTGTCCCGACGCGGGAAACTTCACTCCAGATGAGCATCTATCGTTGGATTCACGCGTGATTCGAGGATCGCAAACTCATCTGGAGTGAACTTTCCAGCATGCTGACACCGCTTGAGGTTGTCGGGGCTAGACGGCGAATCGAAACTCAACGACGTCACCCTCCGCCATCACATAATCCTTACCCTCGAGCCGCACTCTGCCTTTAGCCCGGGCATTCTGCATCGAGCCGGCCGCCACAAGATCATCAAATGAAATGACTTCTGCTCTGATGAAGCCTCTTTGGAAATCAGTGTGGATGACACCCGCCGCCTCGGGAGCCGTCGCACCCTTGCGGATCGTCCAGGCTCGGGACTCCTTCGGACCGGCTGTCAGGAACGTCCGCAAGCCGAGCGTGTCGAAGCCGACGCGTGCCAAGACGTCCAGCCCCGGCTCCGCCACGCCCATCTCGGCAAGGAACTCCCGCGCTTCAGCAGGCTCCATCTCAACCAGTTCGGACTCGATCTTGGCGTCGAGAAAGATGGCCTCAGCCGGCGCGACAAGAGCGCAGAGCCGCTGCTTGAGCGATTCGTTGGTCAGTTCGTCGGAATCGCAGTTGAAAACGTAGAGGAATGGCTTGGCAGTGAGCAGAAAAAGATCACGCAGGGGTCCTCGATCCAGACCGGCAGCGAAGATCGTCCGTCCGCTGTCGAGCACCTGCTGGGTCTCTTTGACGGCTGCGAGTGCCGCCACCCTGTCCTTGTTGATCTTGGCTTCCTTCTCTAACCGAGGCAGCACTTTCTCAATGGTCTGCAGGTCTGCCAAGATCAGCTCGGTCTCGATGGTCTCAATATCGCTCGCGGGGTTCACGGCACCGTCGACATGAGTCACATCTGGGTCATTGAAGACCCGCGTCACCTGACAGATGGCATCTGCCTCGCGAATGTGGGACAGGAAAGCATTGCCCATCCCCTCGCCCTTGCTCGCACCCCGAACGATTCCTGCGATGTCAACGAAGCTCACCGTCGCTGGCACCGTACGGTCAGAATGGAAAAGCTCCGCCAACACCGCCAGCCGCGGGTCCGGCACGCCTACCACACCGATGTTGGGATCGATCGTTGCGAAGGGGTAGCTGGCAGCCAGTACAGCGTTGCGCGTCAGCGCGTTGAAAAGGGTTGACTTTCCTGCATTCGGAAGCCCAACGATGCCGATGGTGAGTGCCACGGGCGACAAGCCTAGGACGTGTCTTTAGTACTCGCTGGCGAGAAAGGCTTCCATGGCGCGAGTCAGAGCGAGCGGGTCGTCTGTGCCGGTCAACTCGCGAGCAGAATGCATCGAGAGTGTGGGCGTGCCCACGTCGACAGTGGCAATCCCTAACCTGGTGGCTGTCAGCGGCCCAATGGTCGAGCCGCACGGCATCGCATTGTTGGAGACGAACTCCTGGGTGGGAATGCCGGCCTTCCGGCAGATACGCCGCCACAGAGCCGCACCGCGACCGTCGGTGGCATAGCGCTGGTTCGCGTTGATCTTGAGCAGCGGCCCGGAATTGAGCAGCGGCTGGTTGGCGGGATCATGCCGATTGGGATAGTTCGGGTGGATCGCGTGACCGGTATCGGCCGACAGGCAGAATGACTCGGCGATGGATCGATGCCGCTGATCCAGTGTGGCTCCAAGACCAGCGCAGATACGGGCCAAGACATCCGCCAGCAGCGGACCGGACGCGCCGCTACGGGAAGCGCTGCCCAGCTCTTCATGATCAAAAGCCACGATCATCTGGATTGCATCGTTTTCCCCAGAGTTGCTCATGGCCACGAGGCTGGCGTGCATGCTGCTCAAGTTGTCCAGCCGTGGCGAAGCAAAGAACTCCCGATGCGGCCCAAAGACCGCGGGATGTGCTGTGTCGTACACCCTAAGGTCGTAGCCATCAATGTCGACCGCCGAGCACCCGGCGACTTTGGCTACATGATCAAGAACACGGATACCCGGATGGCCGACACTCCAGATCGGGGCGGTGTGGAGCTGCTTGTCCAGCTTGAGGCCATCGTCGTTGACGCTGCGATCAAGATGGATAGCCAGCTGAGGTATTCGCATGATCGCCTCGGTACGCACCAGCTGGGTGCTTCCGTCACTCAGGACCAGGCGACCTGCCAGACCGAGCTCGCGATCCAGCCAGGAGTTGAGCAACGGGGCGCCGTAGATCTCAATACCGAGCTGCTGCCAGCCATATCCGCTTACGTCGGGCCGCGGCTTGAGCATGAAACCTGTCGAATCCGTATGCGAGCCAAGGATCCGGAACGGCAATAAGGTGCGCGAGCTCTCCGGGATCCGCCAAGCGATCAGTGCACCGTCCCGTACCACGTAATGACCGCCGGGTTCAGAGCTCCACTCCGCTGACTCCTCCTGTTCGGCAAAGCCCTCGGCTGCCAGTCGCCGAGCGCCCTCCGCAGCTGCGTGGTGTGAAGAGGGTGACGCTTCCACAAAGGCGGCCAAGTCGGTGACATGATCAAGCTCAGACGACATGGTTCCAACTTAAGACACGACCCTCGTTACACCGATCGGTACGCGGATGCCTTGGTTCGCGGAGCGGCCTCCGACGTTTTGTCGTCTCGCCCCGGCAAGATCTCACTCATGGACGCTGTCACGGTCATCGCGCTGATTTGTGGCCTGGTCGTGGGAATCCCGCTCGGGGGCATCGCAGGCTGGGCGATCGCACGTGCCCGCCAGCAGTCCGACACGGCACACGCTCAGATGTTGATCGCGCAGTCCCACGGCGATGCGGCGAGCGCACGCGCAGAAGCCGCGCAAGCTCGAGCTGAGGTAGCGCAGGCCCGCAGCGACGTGGCGGAGGCGCGCAGCGAGGCAGCGGCTGCGCGGACAGAGACAGCGGAGGTGTCCGCCGAGGTGGCCAGGGCCGTTGCCCAGCGCGACGCGGCACTCGATCGGGTCCGAGAAATCGCCGCTGACCGCGAGTCGATGATCAACCAGTTCAGGGTGCTGTCCGCCGAAACCCTTGACCGGCAGGGCCAGACTGCCGATGCCCAGGCAGAAGTACGGCTCAAAGCGACCGAGCAGCTGATGGCACCTGTCCGCGACAGCCTCGACAAGTTCAACGCCCGACTCACCGAAGTGGAGAAAGAGCGGGTCACCATGTCAGCGGAACTGCGCACCCAGGTCAGCTATGTCCAACAGACCGGCGAGACGTTACGCCGCGAGACCACTGCCTTGGTGACTGCCTTGCGGAAGCCCCAGATCCG
>JAICEV010000434.1 GCA_025923975.1 Propionibacteriaceae bacterium | reverse complement strand
TGGCGGGCACATCCACTACTTCCCAATCGCTGTTCTTGGGGTTGTAGAGCTCGGCAAGCTCCTTCTTGAAATCCAGTTTTTCCATCATGTTCTCCAGTGCTGGTCTGCGGCTCTGGCGAAGGCTTGGGAGCCGGAAGGTGAGAGACTGCAGCTTCAAGCACATTCGGCCTGCCTAGCTGTAGCTCCGTGTCCGACCTCAATCTGCCACCTCCCAGGGACCGAGGAGACCCGCCGTTGTCCATTGCCGTCACGGGCGCCACCGGTCACTTCGGACGCCTCACGGTCGAAGCGTTGCTACGTCGAGGCGTCCCAGCCGACCAGATCATCGCCACGGGCCGCCGCATCGAGACCCTTGGCGACCTCGCTGGCCAAGGCGTATCCGTACGCCGCGCCGACTACTCCGATGAGGCGTCGCTCCGTCAAGCACTTGCGGGCGCCGATCGGCTTCTTCTGGTGTCCGGCACCGAGGTAGGGCAGCGCATCAAACAGCACACGAATGTCATCACCGCCGCGAAGGCTGCAGGCGTACAGCTGATCACCTATACCAGCATCGTCCATGCCCCCACCTCCACGCTGCTCATCGGCCAGGAGCACCGAGGGACAGAGAAGGCGCTCGCCGACTCCGGCGTACCGCACGTCCTGCTCCGCAATAGTTGGTACATCGACAACTACACCGCCCAGCTTCCGGCATACCTGCAGCACGGCATTGTCGGTGCTGCCGCTGACGGACCGATCAGCGGAGCGACCCGCGCCGACTACGCCGAGGCCGCCGCGGCCAGCCTCGCCGAGGACGGTCATGGCGGCGCTGTATACGAGGTCGGAGGCCCTGCCTTCACCATGGCCGAGCTGGCCGAAGTGGTGTCTGCAGAGACTGGTGCGTCCATCAAGTACACCGACCTGTCGGTGCAGGACTATCAGGCGTTCCTGGTCAGAGCCGGACTGCCGGAGCCAATAGCGGCTTCGATTGCTGACGGTGACCGTGCCGTCGCCGAAGGCGAACTCTACGTCGACCCCGCCGACCTCGTGAAACTGCTCGGGCGGCCAGCCAGTCCGCTACGTGCCGCCGTAGCGGCCGCTGTGCGAGATCTCCGATGAATTCGAGGCCTGCACCCGATGACTCTTGTCGAAAGGCGGGGTCAAGTCAGCAACGCACAATTAATGAGCACCTGAGGAGCGCATCGTGACCACCACCGATTGGACAACCGACACAAAGGGCACCGGCCATTACGCCGAGGTCAACGGCATCAATCTCTATTACGAAACGATGGGGACCGGACGGCCACTGATCTTGCTGCACGGCGGGCTGGCTTCGGGTGAGATGTTCGGACCGGTTCGTCCCGCGCTCGCAGAGCGCCACCACGTCATCGCCGTCGACCTACAAGGGCACGGCCGCACTGCCGACATTGATCGACCGATCGACATCCGGCTGATGGCCGACGACATCGCGGCACTGATCGACCACCTTGGGCTGGAGAAGCCGGATCTCGTCGGTTACTCGCTAGGTGGCGGAGTGGCGCTGTGGACGGCAGTGAAGTACCCGGACAAGGTCGGGCGGCTCGTCGTCGCCTCCGCGCACGTCTGGCGCAGCGCGATCCCGCCCGAGATGCTCGCTCAGCAGGCTCAGGTGAACGCGGCCGCCGCCGAATTCTTGAAAGACACGCCGATGTACCAGCTCTATCAGCAGGTCGCGCCGCACCCCGAAGACTTCCCTCGGTTGCTGGACAAGATCGGCGAGTCGATGGCTCAAGACTTTGACTTCTCCGAGGAGGTTCGCGGTCTCCAGATGCCGACGCTGATCGTCGCAGCCGACGCCGACATGGCACCACCCAGCCATTACGTCGAGATGTTCAAGCTGCTTGACGGCGGCCTCCGCGATGGCGGCTGGATGGGCGAGGGGCGCCCAAAGGGTGGCCACGCCCTCGCGATCTTGCCGGGCCTGACGCACTACAACTTGGGCGCCTCACCGCTCTTCGCGACAGTCACACTCGACTTCCTCGACAATCAGCCGAGCTGAGGAACTCCTACTCCCACTTCAGCGCGCTTGGAGCGCATCGATCTAGGAGATCACCAACGGTCCATCTTTCAGCGAGCGGGCGGCTACGGATGCTGACCGCCGATTCGTACGATCGGTTCCATGCAGCTACGCCGCAAGCGCTTCGACCGTCCCGACGAAATTCGGACGGTCGAGAAGGCCCGCATCGAGCTGGTCGAGCTGGGAGAGTTGGCCATCGGACGCGCTGTGTTCGAGCCAGGCTGGCGTTGGTCCCAACACGTCAAGCCGATCGTCGGCACAGATAGCTGCCAGGTGCACCACATCGGCTACGTGGTATCCGGGCATCTGCACATCGAGATGACCGACGGCGCCACCATGGACGTCATGGGCGGCGATGCCTTCGAGATCCCGCCCGGTCACGACGCGTGGGTCGTCGGTGACGAACCGTGGGTCTCGGTCGACTGGGCCGGCCGCCGTCTCTTCGCGAAGTCACCGAGGGAGATCTCCGACCGCATCTTCAGGACCCTCGTCTTCACCGACCTGTCTGGATCTACCGAGACGTTGAACCGGCTGGGCGACGCCCGGTGGCGGCTGTTGCTGGCCGAGCACAACGAGGCGGTACGCACCGAGATCGAGCGCTTTGGCGGACGCGAGGCGAAGACCACTGGGGACGGCTTCTTCGTCCTTTTCGACAGCCCGGCCCGTGCCGTGCGCGGAGCGGCGGCCATGATCGACGCCGCCACTGCCCATGGCCTCACTGCTCGTGCCGGGGTCCATGCAGGTGAGGTCGAGCTCGAGGGCGACGAAGTGCGTGGGATTGCAGTCCATGCCGCAGCGCGCATTCTCGGCGTGGCGCAGCCCGGCGAGGTCCTGGTCTCCGCCACCGTCCGCGACCTGCTTTCCGGCTCCGGAATCGAATTCGCCGACCGGGGCGAGTACGAGCTCCGCGGCCTCGACGGGCGACGAAGCCTGGCGGCGCTCATCCGTTAGCGCCGACTTGTCAGAACCCAGTTGCGCTCTAGCGAAGCTGGGTTCTGACAAGTCAGCGGTGTCAGGCGTCGGGTGACTGCAGCTGAGCCCGCTTCGGCCAGCCGTCAAGGAGCAACGTCATTCCCGCACCGAGCAGCCAGACATCCTTCGCAAGCCCGATGCCTTCCGGAGTAGGCCTGATGCTGCCCTCTTGCCTCATGCCTGGTGTCTTGAGGTAGAGCTGAACCAGCCCAGCGGAGAATCCCACCAATGCAGCTCCGACCAGGGCTGACGGCACGAATGGGACCAGCAG
>JAICEV010000433.1 GCA_025923975.1 Propionibacteriaceae bacterium | reverse complement strand
CCCCTCGCTTCTGCTCAGCACGGCGGCGCGCGATCCGGAGCTCAGGTCGAGCATGACGGACCCGCTCTTCCTTTTAGACGACCTGGCCGATCCGCTGCCGATAGTGGGCGCTCACGTGGAGCTTGCCGGGGATGAGGGTCGGCACGCCGTCGTCGTGCGCCGGATCCGGCCGGGCGAAATGATCATGATCGGCAACGGTCGGGGCCGCGGCGTACGTGGTGTGGTCGTCGAGGTGCGGGGGCAAGGGCTGGTCGCCGAGGTTGTCAGCCACCTTGCGTCGCCCGCTGAGCGACGACGCTTCGTGGCTGCGCAGGCGTTGGTCAAGGGTGATCGGTCCGAGCTGGCAGTTGAGATGATGACAGAGATGGGCATTGACGAGATCCTGCCGTGGCAGGCGTCCCGGTCGATCGTGCGTTGGTCCCCGGAACGCGCGATGCGGTCTTTGGCTAAGTGGCGGTCCACAGCGCGGGAGGCGACCAAACAGTCTCGGCGGCTGAATGTGCCACAGGTGTCGGACCTGGTTACCACGCCTCAGCTGGCACAGCGGGCAGCACACGCTGAACTTGCTCTGCTGCTGCACGAGGAAGCCGAGGAATCGATTACCGAAGTTGATCTTCCGGCAGCCGGTATGGTGTTGATCATGATCGGTCCTGAGGGCGGAATCACTTCCGAAGAGCTGAGCCAGCTGAGCAAGGCGGGTGCGCGGCCAGTGTCGATCAGCGACGCGGTGCTGCGAACATCGACGGCGGGCGTTGTCGCTCTCGCTGGACTTAAGTTGCGACAGGAGCCCCCAATTGCGCTCTGACCTTTCCGCTATGCGCCCTGAGCCGTCTTCCATGCGCCGTGAGATTGTCGAAGGGCGCAGCTTGGGCTTCGACCAGCTCACACCCGAACCTGTCGACGGGAGATTCGGCTTTGTTCCAGGCGCGTCGCTGCCAAACGGCCTCGGCCGTTCGGGAGTCATCACCACCCCGCACGGAACCATCAGGACGCCAGCCTTTGTGGCCGTGGGCACAAAGGCGACTGTCAAGGCCGTACTGCCCGAGAGCATGGCAGCGCTCGGCGCTCAGGCCGTACTTGCGAACGCCTATCACCTCTACCTGCAGCCGGGCGCAGACGTCATCGCTGCTGCCGGCGGACTGGGCCGCTTCATGAATTGGCCCGGACCCACGTTTACCGACAGCGGAGGCTTCCAGGTGATGTCGCTCGGGGTCGGCTTCAAGAAGATGCTCGCCATGAACGTCGATAGTCTGGAGGACGATGACGTCATTGCCGCGGGCAAGACCCGGCTCGCCCAGGTCGATGACGATGGTGTGACCTTCACCTCGCATCTGGACGGATCGCAGCATCGCTTCACCCCAGAGGCTTCGATGCAGATTCAGCACCAGCTCGGCGCGGACATCATCTTTGCGTTTGACGAGTGCACCACGTTGCTGAACACGCGTCACTACCAGGAACGGTCGGTCGCGCGGACGCAGCGCTGGGCTGCCCGCTGTTTGGCCGAACACCGGCGACTGACCAGAGCACATGCGTCGCTGCCCCGGCAGGCTTTATTCGCGGTGGTCCAGGGCGCCCAGTATGAGGACCTGCGACGGCAGGCGGCACGTGATCTTGTGTCGCTGGTCGTCGATGGGTTGCGTTTCGATGGCTATGGCATCGGCGGGGCGCTGGAGAAGGATAATCTCGGGACGATTGTGCGCTGGGTCTGTGAAGAGCTGCCGGAGGACAAGGCCAGGCATTTGCTTGGCATCTCAGAGCCGAATGACATCTTCACCGCGATCGAGAACGGCGTCGACACCTTTGACTGCGTCTCGCCGTCCCGCGTGGCACGCAATGCTGCTGTCTATACCGCCCGTGGCAGGTTCAACGTCAACACTGCAGCCTCCCGACGGAACTTCTCGCCGATTGACGAAGATTGCGACTGCTACACCTGCACGCGATATACGCAGGCGTACCTGCACCATCTCTTCAAGGCTCGAGAGATGCTTGCCGCGACACTGTGCACCATTCACAACGAGCGATTCGTCGTACGCCTGGTTGATGACATCCGGAGCAGCATCGAGAACGGAACCTTTGTCGATTTCAAGATCGACTTCCTCAGTCGTTACTACGCATCGTCTCCGCAGTCGGACCGCTAAGGAAGAGCAACTCTTATCGCGTCGGGGTGGATTAGTTACTGCTTCAGCGGCTGACCCGTACGTGCGGCGTCCACGACCTCACGGATGCTCTCAACCACCAGCGCCGGCTGCTCGAAATGAACAGCGTGACCGCAAGGGGCGACGATCAAGCGGCTGTTTGACGACAGCCCGGTCATGATCTGCTGTGCTTCCTTCCAGAACGGCAGGCGATCGACGCTCTGTGCCGACGCCAAGACAATCAGAGGTGTATCGCCAAGCGACGCTGGCGCTTGTAGCAGAGTGTTGCTGTCTGCGCGCGCCCGGCCCTCAGCCAGAGCGCTCTCGATCTGCCGCGGCCGCGCCTGCAGGACGCCGATGGCGGTTCGTGTCTCTGGGGAAAGGTTCTCGGTGCCGGGCAGCACGCGCGGCCACGCCGGCGCCCACAGCAGGCGCACCAGACCAAACCTGGCCATCCACTTGATCATGTTTTGGAAGCGCTGTTGCTGGGCGCCCTCGGCCGCAACCTGCTCGGCTGTTAGGTGCTGATCAACGGACTCATGGCGTGCGTCGATGAGCACCATCCCCGTAACCTCGGTCGGGTGCTGGCTGGCGAACAGTCGCGCCGTCTTTCCTGAGAGTGAGTGTGCGACGAGCACATAGGGACCGGGAACGCCAGCGTTGGTCAGCAGGTCATGCAGCTCAGTGGCGAACTGCTGCGGGCTGCGCGGCGAGGGGCCAGGTTCGCTCCAGCCGAGGCCAGCACGGTCGTACGCGCAGACGCGTGTCGAGGGGGCGATCTGGGGCTGGATTGCACCCCAATCGAGGGAGAACGCACCCAACCCGGCATCGAGCACGACGGTCGGGCTGCCCTGTCCGACGCAATTCAGGTGCAAGCGGTGGCCGCCCACATCCACCAGTTGCCCCGGAGGTGGATAGCGCCTCGCGTCGCCGGCACGCATGATCATCTGGTAGGTTGCGCCACTCGCCGCCAGCACGACGATCAGTGCCAACAACCCGAGCAAGATACGTCCGGTCCACAGGATCCAGCGGTTTCGGCGCCTTTGCGCGTGCGGGGATGCGAGCGTCTCGTGAGATGAGGTCATCGTTTTCATGGGTCACGCCTCAAAGTGGGTCGGTGCTCAACCTTCGCAAATGCGGT
>JAICEV010000432.1 GCA_025923975.1 Propionibacteriaceae bacterium | reverse complement strand
CAACGCCGAGGCGGTTCGCGATGTCGACAACATCCACCCGTCCGTCTGCCGCCAACAAGTCAGTGATCGCCTGGTGGCGAGCGTGCTGGACGGTCATGATCGATGCCCCCTCGCTGATAGCCTCGCCGCTATAACAGTTGCACTGATTCTGGTGCCTGTGGTCTGACCTGTATCTTCCGCCCCGTGCCAGCACGGAAAGCCTTGATTGCATCGCCGTAGTCGGCCAGGGCGAAGGCATGGCTGACCATCGGCTTAGCGTTGAGGGCGCCCGCGGCGAACATCTCAACGGCGCGCGCGTACGAGTGCAGGACCGCCATGGAACCGACCATCGTCAGCTCGTCGTTGTAGATGCGGAACGGTGAGAACCTGGCCTGTGCGTCATTCGCCGCCACGCCGAACTGCTGAAACGTCCCGCCGCGGCGTACCCGGCTCAAGGCGTCTTCGATCGCCTGAACCGCTCCCGTGCAATCAATGACGGTATCCCAGCCACCAGTTCGGGCTACCTCGTCCGGGGAGTTGCCGACCAGTTCGATTCCGACCTCCCGAGCCGCCTGCTGTCGCCGCGGGTTGGGGTCCACGACAGTAACTGAGGCGGCGCCGGCGCGCGGCGCCAGCTGGGCCATGATCAAACCCATGGTGCCCGCACCGTAGACCAAGTAGTGCGCCCCGATCCAACGTGGCAACAGATCATAGGCATGAATGGCGCATGACAGCGGTTCGATCAGCGCCGCCAACCCAAGATCAACGGAACGTGGCAAACGGTGCAGGTTCTTGGCCGGCGAGCAGACAAGCTCCGCTGTAGAACCGTCGGTTCGTGCCACCCCGGCACCATCCCAGTTCTCGCACAGATTGCCGCGTCCGACCATGCAGAACGAGCATTCGCCACAGTAGAAGGACGGGTCGAGCGAAACCGGGTCTCCCGGCGCCACATTGGTGACCTCCTCGCCCACGCTGACGACCACCCCGGACGTCTCATGTCCAGGCACAATCGGGAACACAGTCGGTGCAAACTCACCATCCAGTACATGAAGATCGGTCCCACAGATGCCGACCGCTTCGACCCGGACGACCGCATCACGCGGGCCAGGCACGGGATCGGGCACTTCGGTGAGTGAGAACTCACCTGGCCTGGAGAAGACAATGGCGCGCACTACCGGCTCCTGATCATGCGGCATGCGAATGTCACAGGTGCACCCTTGTAGGCGTTGACCGAATCTCTGCAAAAGATCTTTGAATCGCTTCTCTGACGGAGGCTAGCGCAGCACAGGTTAGAGGTCTAGTGTCCGAATCTGGAGATTGGCGGTCCGGTGTGCCCGTTTGGATGTCGCCGACGTTGCTGGCTGGAGCATTCGGTCATCCGTGTGAAAATGGTGCCGGAAAGGCAGCCATGACGATGTACCCGCCCGAGCGGCAGCGGGCGATCACCGACCTGTTGATCCAGCACGACGGCCGACGCGCCACCGTCACGCAAATCAGTGAACAGCTGAGAGTCACTACCGAGACGGTGCGCCGTGATCTTGATGTGTTGGAACGGCGCGGTGTGCTCCGGAGAATCCGTGGTGGGGCCGAATTGTTGGACTCCACACCGTTCGAGCAGGCGCTCGCTGCGCGGCATGCCGAGCAATATGAGGACAAGCTCGTTATCGCGCGCCGAGTGGCAGAGGAGCTTCCCAGAGACGGTGTCGTGGTGCTCGACTCTGGTTCACTCACTTTGTTCTGCGCTCAGGCGATGCCGAAGGATCGCGCCCTTGCCGTGGTGACGAACAACCTTCCTGCCGCTCAGTACCTGGCTGACTATGACAACCTCCGCATCTTCACACTTCCGGGGACGATCAGAGGCCTGACCTCGGCTGCGGTCGATTCCTGGACCAGCCGCCGGCTCAGCACTTTAACCGTTGATCTGGCGATCATCGGAGTCAACGGCATGACTCCGACGCATGGCCTGACGACGACAAACCCTGAGGAAGCGGCGACCAAGCGAGCCATGCTGCTCGCTGCTCGGCGACGGATCGTACCGGTGATCTCTGGCAGGATTGGCCGAAACTCTTTCTGTTCCTTCGCCGCCATCAACGAGGTGGATCTGGTGGTCACTGACGCCGCCGCGAATACCGAGATTGTCAGTGAGCTGGAAGCGGCCGGCCCTGAGGTCGTTATCGCGGAACAGTCACCTGTGCCCTGAGCTTGTCGAAGGGCTCTCCGTGAGCAGGCTTTGACGGGCTTAGCCGGCATCACGTGACACGATTGGCAAGTGGCACAGCAGGGGCGATCGGATCGCTCGCAACGCGGATCCCCAGGTGGGGCCAAAGCGTCGCGGCCGCGGGCCAATTCGAGCAGGAAGAGCCCGGAGCGGCGGATCAATCGGCAGCGCAGTCACTCTGCCGAGCGAACCGGACGGCCGGCCGAGGCCGCACCACCTGGACTGGCGCGTCGGACGAACGAGCCGCCACTTCCTGACGGCGTGGACACGCGTTCATTGCACGCCGCTGTGCGGGCCGAGCTGCGCAGCCTGCCCAAGGATCTCGCCGAGATCGTCGCTGCTCATCTGGTAGTGGCGGGCCGCTTCATTGACGACGACCCGGAGCTGGCGTACGCGCATGCGGAGGCCGCCCGCCGCCGAGCTGCCCGGCTGCCGATCGTCCGCGAGGCGGCGGCAGAAACGGCGTACGCCGCTGGTCGGTACGACGTCGCGTTGAGCGAATTCCGCGCGCTGCGGCGCATGACCGGTAGCCCGGACTACCTGCCCGTGATGGCTGACTGCGAACGTGCCTTGGGTCGCCCGCACAATGCGCTCAAGCTGGCGCGCGAGGCGGACCGCGTCGGGCTGGATCCGGCACTCAGAATCGAAATGATCATCGTTGAGGCGGGTGCGCGGCGGGATCTTGGCCAAGATCACGAGTCGCGACGGATTTTGGAGCGGGCCGTTTCTCTGGCACGACCCGAAGACATTTCACCGCTTGCCGTGGCCAGGCTGCGCTACGCCTACGCTGACGCGCTGCTTGACGGCGGGAAACAGTCCGAAGCCCGCCAGTGGTTTGGGTCGGCGGCAACCCTCGATGGTGATCATGAGACCGACGCCCAGCAGCGTATCGACGAACTCGATGGATTCTTGATCGACTACGACGAGGACGAGGGCACCACCGACCAGTCCTCGCACCAGCCGGGATGGGACGGTCAGGAATGAATGCAACGGCAGCTGTCATCGACTCCTACGATGCCGTCCTGTTCGATCTTGATGGCGTCATATATCTGGGCCCAGTGGCTGTGCCCGGCGCCCCAGAGGGCATTGCGCAGCT
>JAICEV010000431.1 GCA_025923975.1 Propionibacteriaceae bacterium | reverse complement strand
GTGGAGTCCTCCTGGCTGCATCCGTATCCAGGTTGGATCGAAGGCTTCAAGATGGCGGAGCCGTTGATCTTGGCGTACGGGCGCGGCGAGCTTCCGGAGTTTCCGGCGACACCGGAGGCGGTTGTGGACATCGTGCCCTGTGATCATGTGGTGAATGCCATCCTCGCGGTGTGCGCCACCCAGCCCGCAATCGGGGAACCGGAGTACTATCACGTCAACTCGGGGGCCCGGAATCCGCTGACGTTCAAAGATCTCTACACCTATATCCGCGCCTACTTTCTGGAGCACCCCTTCGAGGGCGGTCCGCGCGGGGCGGCCCGGCTCCCGCAATGGACGTTCCCCGGCGCCTCGTCAATCGAACGGCTGCTGTCCACCTCAGACCGGGCTCATAAGCTTGCGGAGCGCGTGTTGGCTCAGATGCCGCGCTCGGACCGAACCCGCAAGATCGCTAAGGACCTGGATCGCACTCGGGTACGCCTGGATTTCGTACGGCGCTATCACATGCTCTACAAGGAGTATGCGCAGTCGGAGTTGCATTTCGTGGATGACAAGACCTTTGCTCTCACCCGGGCGCTGCATCCCGATGATCAACCTGCCTTCGCCTTCGACACCGCGGTCTTCGACTGGAAGACCTACGTCCAGGAGGTGCATTGTCCATCCATCACGGCCCCGGTACGCCGGATGGATGCCATTCGCAGCAAGCGCGGCAACCGGCCAACCACGATGAAAGATCTGGCCAAGAACGCCGCTGGCGCTACTGCGGTGGCGATCTTTGACCTGGACGGCACGATCATGTCCACCAACGTGATCGAGCAATACCTTTGGGCTCGACTGCCGGAGCTGTCACGCACCCGTCAGCTCGCCGAAGTCGGCCAGGTGATACGACGCCTTCCGTCGTACCTGCGCGCCGAACAACGAGACCGCGGCACCTTCCTGCGTGCGGTATACCGGCGCTACCGAGGTGCTGACCTGGCGGCACTGGAGCGGTTCATTGACACATCCATGGCTCCCCAGATCTTGAGCAGGCTCTCGCCTGAGGCCGTACGGCGGATTCGGGAACATCGCGCCGCTCGACATACCACGATCTTGATCACTGGAGTGATCCGACCCCTCACCCGGCCGATTTCGCCACTGTTCGACGTCATCGTCGCAGCCGAGCTTGGAACTGACGACGAGGGTCGCTGTACCGGGTTTCTCACCGCCCCGCCGTTGGTGGGGGAGTCTCGCGCTGCCTGGCTCAAGCACTACGCGGCCTCCCACAACATCGACCTGGACCGTAGCTTCGCGTACGCCGATTCCCACTCCGATTTGCCAATGTTGGAAACCGTGGGCAACGCGGTAGCGGTCAGCCCCGACATCCCGCTGATGCGGGCTGCTCATCGCAACCAGTGGTCCGTCGTGGAGTGGAAGATCAAACCGATCACGCCGCGCTGGGCGCTGCCGACGCAAGGAGATTGGTAGATGGGCCGACCTGGTTTTGTCCTCGAGGTCGACGACCGTACTCCGCCGCTGCTGATACCTGACGGAGATCGTTTTCAGTTGGAGAAGTTCCCACTCGGGACGCGGGTGATCTACCCGGCGGAGTCGCTGACGAGGGTGCCTGACCTCGCCGAGGCGATCAATGCCGCACTTGATGCGCCGCTGGATTCCGAGCCGCTCTCAGCGCTGCTGAAACCGGAGATGCGGCTGACCATCGCCTTTGATGACATCGGAACGCCGGCACCCAGAATGCGGCGCCCTGACATCCGCGGGAAGGTGATCGAGGCCGTATTGTCGCGGGCTGCGGCTGCTGGGGTGGACGATGTGGCTCTGGTCAGCGCGAATGGTCTGAATCGCCGGATGACCGCTGAGGAACTTCAGTACCTTGTTGGTGAGCGCGTCTTCCGGTCCTTCTACGCCGATGGTCTGTTGACCAACCACGATGCAGAAGATGCCGACAATCTTGCCAAGATCGGGAGCACGGTAACCGCTGAGATCGCGTTGAATGCGCGGGCTGCTTCCTCCGACTTACTGATCTTCGTGCACTTGGTCGAACGAGCACCGGGCGGCGCGGCAGCGATCGCCGCTGGACTCGGCTCGACGGCAACCATCAGCCAGCTGGCCGGCTCGGAGGATCCGCGAAGCGACGCCGCAGCCGAGATTGCTGAGCTGGTCACGTCGGCCGTACCCATCTTTGAGATCGATGCCGTGCTCGACAACGACGTTTTCGCCTCACCCGTAGAGTTCCTGGGCCGCCGTGAGTGGGAATGGAGCCTCAGGGACAGGGCAACCTGGCTTGGCCTGCGACGGGGTCTGGAATGGAGTCCGCAGCGGGCTCGACGTCGGCTGATGAACCGTGCCGAGAGCGACTATCACGCCACACTGGTCACTGCAGGCACGCCGGCCGCGGCCCAACAAGCCAGCCAGGCCCAGATCGTGGCTCAGCAGCTCGTCGAGGTGTCAGTGGCAGCAGATGTGGGCGTTCTCGGGGTGGGAGCGCACACGCCGTACAGCGTCGACTCGGTGACCAACCCGGTTCTTGCGGTGTGGAGCGGACTTGCTGCTGGCTTCGGCTCGCACACGGGCACGTCGTTTGTCCGGCCGGGTGGCGCTTTGATCTTGTACCACCCACTGCACGCCGAGTTCTCGCCACTGCATCATCCCTCGTACGTGGACTTCTTCACCGATGTACTGACCGTCACGACCAGCCCCGAACAGATCGCCGCCGACTATGAGGAGAAGTTCGCCAACGACTCGTGGTACGTCCACCTTTACCGCACCGGTCAGGCGTTCCATGGTGTTCACCCGCTGTACCTGTGGTACCAGACGGCAGCCGCCCGACGACACTGCAGCGACATCGTGTGGGTCGGGGCTGATCGAGAGAGCGCGGCACGGATGGGTTTTCGCGCCGCCTCCACCCTTGCTGACGCGCTCGAGATCGTGGCATCGACGGTAGGCCGGACGCCCTCGATCAGCTCTCTGCACGCCCCACCGCAGATTCTGGTTGACGTCAAATGAAGATTGGCTGGCCGAAGAGACGGATATCCGCAGAGCTCGAGCCGGATGCCGCAGTGTCTGTTGCGCCAGCACGGCGCGGACCTGCATTTCCGACAGGTTGGGCACGCTTGGCTCCGGTGCGAGCGCTACGCGAGGGTGTCCAGGTGGTTGGCGTCAAGAATCTGCTGCGGAAAGAGCTCTCGCTGGAGGTTTATGGGCTCGACGAGCTCCGCCAGCTGAAGGGGCCGGCGTTGATCATGGCCAACCATGCGTCGCACTTGGACACGGCGGTGCTGCTGTCGACCTTGCCGCCGGAACGCCGGCGCCGGACTGCGGTGGG
>JAICEV010000430.1 GCA_025923975.1 Propionibacteriaceae bacterium | reverse complement strand
GCGACGCCGAAGACAACGGCGACATCGGTGTATTTCAGAAGCACGGCGGCCAGTAATGGGCCCACCAGCGTGGCAATTGAATCCAACATCCCGCGTACCACGTTCGCACTCGCCAGCTCATGGCCGGTTCGACACAGTGAGGGCAGCAATGCTGAGTGCGCAGGTCGGTACAGAGTCGCTGCAATCGTCGAGAGCGCGGCGAGGACGTAGACGATCACGACTGGGCCGTCGATGGCGACGACAATTCCAGCCGCCCCCGTTGCGATCCCGCGAACTGTAGACACGACGACGAGGACTCTTTCCCGACGCCCCCGGTCCGCGAGCGGAGCGGCTAGCGGAGCAACCACCGCGGACGGCACCATACGCAGCAGACCGACCAGCCCCACCGCGGTCGCGCCACCGTCCCGGTAGGCGACGATGCCCAATGCCACAGTGAAGGCCCACTCAGCTGTCCATGCCCCCAGGAAGCTCAGCTGAGCGCGGCGCAGATTGCCGTTCACCGCATTGCTGGCGAAGGCGGCCGCGGCCGCCTTCAACCTGTTGCGCCGCGGTTTGTTCATGCCTGCTGACAATAACGCTCGGATCGGTGACCGCACTCTGTCTTCCGCAGACTCAAAGGTGGAGCCTAACGACGTGAGTTGCCTACCAAGATCAAGGGAGCCCGACCCGATCGAGGTATTTGATCACTGCAGCGCCAGTCAGTCTAGATAGAGACCTCGCTTGGCGATGTATTGCACGATGCCGTCAGGCACCAAGTACCAGATCGGCTCATGCAGCTGCACCCGCAGGCGGCACGCTGAGGAGGAAATCGCTAGTGCGGGTATCTCGATCAGCGTGACCTTGTCCTGAGGCAACTGAGCGATGACCGGTGAATCAAAATCAACTCCTGGGCGCGTACAGCCGACAAAGTGTGCAAGATCGAAGATCGTGTCCACCTCATGCCAGGTGAGTATTTGCGCCAATGCGTCGGCGCCGGTGATGAAGTACATGTCCACGTCCTCGCCGCGCTCGACGCGTAGGTCGCGCAACGTATCGGCGGTATAGGTCAATCCTTCTCGATCGATGTCGACGCGGCTGACGGTAAATCTCGGGTTGGACGCGGTAGCAATGACCGTCATCAAATAGCGGTCCTCGCGTGAGGAAACCTGGCGATCAGCCTTCTGCCAGGGCTCCCCGGTGGGTACGAAGACGACCTCGTCGAGAATGAATCGACTGGCCACCTCGCTCGCGGCGACCAGGTGGCCATGGTGGATCGGATCGAATGTGCCACCCATGACGCCGAGCCGATATCGCTGCTGCGGCTCAGTCCCGCGATGCCGAGCCAGGCCTGTCGCGCGAGGCGGCGGCGTGATCATGCCCTAGCTGTGCGGGCGTCCCTTGCCGATCGACCAAGTGATCAGCAGCAGGAGGAGGAGTATGCCGAACCCGAGGACTCCAAAGGCCCAGGCGGGAATCGGCAGCTCGCGGTGCGCCTCGGTCTGGAGAAGCATCAGTCCCAGGGTCATACCCGCAGCGTAGCGGCTCAGAGCCGTTGCTGGGTGGCTCGAGGAGCTAGCACTCCCCCTTTGGCTACCAAGATCCCGTCACTAGATTTGTCCAGCAGCGGTTCTGGCCATAAAGGAGCTGCCCCGTCAATGCTGAAGCCACTACGGAGAGCCGCCGTACGCGTGGTCAAGCCGCGAGTCAGCGACGAGACCTGGGCCAGACTTCGCGCAGTCGATCCGTGGCACAGGCAGAGCCGTCGAGGACTCATTGCCTTCAATAAGTGGGATAAGCACCAGTACGCGAGGCACTACGGCAGGCATTTCATGGACCTTCGCCGTACCAGCTTCACCTTGCTACAGATCGGCATCGACGGTTATCGCCGGGAGGGGTCTGGCGGCGAATCGCTCCGGATGTGGAAGCATCTCTTCCCGAAGGCCCAGATCGTTGGACTCGAGCAGGACGACAAGCCCTTCCTCAATGAGAAACGCATCCTCGTCTATCAAGGCAGCCAAACCGACGCCTACCTGCTGCGCTCGATTGCGAGGAAGCATCGCAACCTGAAGATCATCGTGGATGCTGGCAGCCACCGGCCCGAGCACATCCGGGCCACGTTCGCGATCTTGTTTCCACTGCTGTCAGATGGTGGCTTTTACGCGATCGAAGAGACGCAGACCTCCTACTGGCCGCGCTTCGGCGGAAGTGCGGATCTCAAAGATCCGGCCACCACCATGAGCATGATCAAAGATCTGCTGGACGGCCTCAACTACGAGGAGTTCGGTGATCAAAAGCCCCGCTGCTACGCGGATTCGCACGTGGTCGCCGTGCATTGCTACCACAACCTCGTGATCATTGAGAAGGGTGTGAACGCCGAAGGCGGGCACCGTCCGAGGGACTGGGCTACGCCAGGAGTCGCGTACGACGGGAACTCATAACTTGGCTCGTTACGGCTACTGCCGTACTTGACCCGAGCCGGTCACCACATATTTAGTCGAGGTCATTTCAGGAAGACCCATCGGTCCGCGTGCATGCAGCTTCTGGGTGGAGATCCCGATCTCGGCGCCGAAGCCGAATTCGCCGCCGTCGACGAATCGACCTGAGGCGTTGACCAGCACCGCGGCCGCATCTACCTCTGTGGTGAATCTGGCGGCAGAGGTTTGCGATTCAGTAACGATGGTCTCGGTGTGGCCGGTGCTGTAGCGCCGGATGTGGTGCATGGCCGCGTCCAGTGATTCCACGACGGCGACGGCCAAATCCAACGACAGATACTCCTCGGCAAAGTCCTTCTCATCCGCCGGGACGACGTCGCCGTACGCCGCTACCTGCGAGTCGCCGTGCACCGTTACCCCGTGCGCGGCGAGCGTTTGGAGTGCCTTCGGCAGGAAGGAATCGGCGATGTCGGCGTGCACCAATAGCGTCTCCGCCGCGTTGCAGACCGAAGGCCGCTGGGTCTTGGCGTTGATCAAGATGTTCAGTGCCATCTCCTCGTCGGCTCCGGCGTCGACGAAGACATGGCAGTTGCCGACTCCGGTTTCGATCACCGGCACCTGACTGTTGCGCACCACGTTGTCGATCAAGCCGGCGCCGCCGCGCGGAATCAGGACATCGACCAACCCGCGTGCTGCCATCAGCTCATTCGTGACCTCCCGCGGGCCAGGCACCAGCTGGATTGCCTCGGCCGGGAGGCCGGCATCGACCAGCCCGGCCTGGAGCGCCTCGACCACGGCTGCATTCGACGCGGCCGCCGAGGACGACCCTCGCAGCAGAGCTGCATTACCCGACTTCAAGCAGATGCCGCCAGCATCAGCGGTCACGTTTGGGCGGGCTTCGTAGATGATGCCGACGACGCCGAACG
>JAICEV010000429.1 GCA_025923975.1 Propionibacteriaceae bacterium | reverse complement strand
TGAGCATCTCCTCGGTGGATCTGAGCACCACGGGGAGCATCAGCAGGACCAACGCAAAGGAGACCGCAACGGCGGAGCGACCTAGCCCCAGGATTGTGATGAACAGCGCATAGATGAAGAGTGCGGCGACGATGGAGGGGATACCGCTCAGGATGTCCACCATGAAGCTCACTCCGCGGGCCAGCTTGGTGCCCTTGGCGTACTCGATCAAGAAGATGGCGGCCAAGATGCCCAGCGGAACCGCGATCGCAGCGCAGATCAAAGCCATCTCTACGGTTCCGACGATGGCGTGATAGGCGCCGCCGCCCTCACGGCGTGGAGTGATGCCGCGCTGGCTCTGCAGCCACCATGTTGAGCTCAGGATGAGCCGGAGCCCCTTGGTGATCACGGTGTAGAGCACCCAGATCAGCGGAATGACAGCCAACAGTGTTGCGATCGTCACGTACACCGTGGCGAGGGCGTTCTTGACAGTCCGGACACCGCTCGGCCGGCGGAAGGAAAGCTGATCGTCGGTAGTGGTCGTCGCAGTCATGATTTCGCCCCCCGTTCGGCGATCACCCGGGCCAACGCATTCACCACGAACGTGACGACGAAGAGCACGAGTCCAGCCGCAATGAAGGCCCCCGTCTTGGACGGGCTGTCGAACTCAGCAGCATTGTTGGCGATCTTGCTGGCAAAGGTCTCCCCGCCGGCGAAGATGGAGGGGGTGAAGGGGCTACCAGCCGCAGGCGTCGTCAGGATGATCATTACCGCGATGGTCTCGCCGAGGGCGCGTCCGAGCCCCAGCATGGACGCGCTGATCACCCCAGATCGCCCATAGGGCAGCACCGCAGTGCGAATGACCTCCCAGCGGGTTGCGCCGAGCGCGAGTGCCGCCTCGACATGGTCGCGAGGCGTCTGGGCGAAGACATCACGCGAGATCGCCGTTACGATCGGCAAGATCATGATGGCCAGCACTACGGAGGCGACGAACACCGACCCCTTGGGATCGACGCTTCTGCTGAAGATCGGAATCCAGCCGATCTTGGTGCTCAGCCACTCAGCCGCAGGGGCCAGGAACGGCCCCAGAACGCTTAGCCCCCACAGCCCGAAGATGATTGACGGTACGGCGGCGAGCAGGTCGACTACAAAGGAAACCGGCCCGGAGGCTCGTTTGTGCAGGTATTGGGTCAGGCAGAGGGCCACCCCGACGGCGATCGGAACAGCAATCGCCATAGCCAAGATCGAGGACAAGACAGTGGTCCAGAGCAGCCCCGCGATCCCGAAGCGAAGCTGGTTGCCGGCTACCGTCCAGTTGCGAGAGGTCAGGAAGTTGTCCTGATTGGCCTGCAGGCTGGGCAGCGCGAGAGCTAGCAGGAAGATGCCGACAAACAGCACAAGCAGGACAATGATGAGCCCAGAGGTGCTCGCCAGCGCACGGAACACCCGATCGCCGGTCTTGCTGATCTTGGCGAGCCTGACTCCCCGTGGCGCCCGCTCCACACGATCAATGGTCTGCGGCGCTGACGGGCGCTGAGCCACGACCTTAGGGACGGGCGAGTGCATAGTCACCGCACTATGGTCCACCACCGGGGACAGGCTCGGATCCTGCGCGGCGGCAGGTTCGGGCTGGACCTCGGTGGCATCCGTATCGGTCACTGACATGGGTCTTCCTGCTTGGTGAATGGGGCCGCGGGTCACCGCGCATGCGCCGCGATGACCCGCCCTTGGGGGAGATGATTACTGGATCGCTGAGACCGCTGCCTGAACCTTCGACTGCAAGTCGCTGGGAAGTGGTGCGTACCCCAGCTCCTCCAGCTTGCTTTGCTCATCAGTGGAGGAGAAGAAGGTGAGGACGTCCTTGACGATCGCCGTCTTGTCAGCCGGCAGACCCTTGCTGCAGACGATCTCATACGTCACCAGCAGCGCAGGATAGGCGCCGGCCTCGGTTCCGGAGTACTTAAGGTCAAGGCTGAGATCGTTGCCGCTGCCCTCGACCTTCGCCTCAGCCACTGCCTTGGCAACAGACGCACCTGTCAATTCGACCGCGCCATTGCCGCTGTCCAGCTGGGCCATGCTCAGGTTGTTGTCCTTGGCGTAGCTCCACTCGATGTAGGTGATCGAGTTCTTGGTGTTCGCGGTGGCCTCGGCTACACCTGAGGACTTGTTCTTGCCTTCGCCGATCCCAGTCCAGGCCTTGGCTGGCTCGTCTTTCCAGGCGCCGTCGCCGGCTTTGGACAAGAACTTGGTGGTGTTCTCTGTGGTGCCTGACTCGTCGGAGCGGAAGAACACGGTGATGTTTGCGCCTGGCAGCTCGACATCTGAGTTGAGCTTGGCGATCTTGGGGTCACTCCACGTTTTGATCGTGCCATTGAAGATCTCGGCGAGTACCTCTGCATTCAATACGAGCCTGTCGACGCCATCAACGTTGTATGCGAAGGCGATGGGGCCGACCACCATGGGCAGATTCCACGCCGCATTGTTCTGGCAGCGTTCCTTGGCCTTATCAGCCTCGATGACGCCATCCTTCTCCTCGGTCTTGAGCACGGAATCGGAGCCGGCGAAGTCGACCAGGCCGTTGTAGAACGACTTGATGCCGGCACCTGAGCCGGTCGGGTTGTACTCGATGGTTGCCTGGTCGCCGCACGCGGCGTTGTAGTTGGTAATGACTTCGTTGATCGCGTTGGCCTGGGCGCTCGAGCCCTCGGCCGAGAGCCTGCCTGCCGGGCAGGCGAGGCCTGACACGTCAGCGCTGCTGCCCGGCTCAGCTTCGGCAGGCTCGCTGGTCGGGTCGGACCCGCAGGAGGTGAGACTCAGCGTGGCCAGAGCAGCCAGCGCGGCGAGCCGCGTGGCTCGCGAGCTCACGAGGCGGTTCATGGTCATGTGTGTCCTTCACAGACGGGGGTTCGTTTCCCCTGGGTGAACCCGGAGGCACCGATGCGCGCCGGGCTTGGCTCGGAAGGCACGCGCGCGTGCCATCCGATGCGGCGAACGTACGCGCGTCGGGTGTCTTGATGGGCCGTCGAAGGTGAACAACGGATGAACGATCTTTTGTGAGTGACGCTCGCCGCCCAGACGGAGAGTGATGAGCGCTTGGGTCTCTGGCTAGCCGCTCCGGCTGGGGTGGCGTACTGAGGTGTCGAAACTAGCCGCGGCCAGCCGGGTTTCATCCGCTGCCTTTCGGGCTGTCGTGTTGCGCCGAGCCCGGACACGGCGCAGCTGGAGCTGAACGCCGTAAGTCAAAATCCATCGGGCCGCTCCGCGGAGCAGTGCGGTCCGATAGCCCATCAGGGGCGCACCTGCAGCCGACTGTTTGCGATAGGTGATCAGTTCGTGTTGCGAGGCGAACAGGGCTGTATG
>JAICEV010000428.1 GCA_025923975.1 Propionibacteriaceae bacterium | reverse complement strand
GAATCTCCGGACTCGATCACTGTCACCCGACGCAACATCTGCCGGATGATGATCTCGATGTGCTTGTCGTGGATCGGGGCGCCCTGGGTCCGGTAGACCGACTGCACCTCGTCAACCAGGTGCTCTTGGACCCGACGGACACCGAGCACCCGCAGCACGTCCTGCGGATCCGGAGTACCAGCTGTCAGCTGCTGCCCAACCTCGACATGATCGCCATCCTCGACCAGCAGTCGAGCCCGTCGGGATACCGAGAACTCGGCGACCTCGGACCCGTCATCCGGAGTAATGATGATCTTCTTGAGCCGGTCGCTGTCCTCGATCTTGACCCTGCCGGTAGCTTCCGCGATCGGCGCCTTGCCCTTGGGCTGGCGGGCCTCGAAGAGCTCAACCACACGCGGCAGACCCTGGGTAATGTCATCACCAGCGACACCGCCGGTATGGAAGGTCCGCATCGTCAGCTGAGTACCCGGCTCGCCAATGGACTGCGCAGCCACGATGCCGACAGCCTCACCGACATCGACCAGCTTGCCGCTCGCCAGCGAACGGCCGTAGCACATCGCGCAGGTGCCGCTGGCAGCCTCACAGGTGAGGACGCTGCGTACCTTGACCGTAGTGATGCCGTTGTCGATCAGCAGTCGGATGTTGACATCACCAAGATCAACTCCAGCCTTCAGCAACACCTCACCGTCCGGGGCGAGCACGTCAGTGGCGAGCGTGCGCGCGTACACCGCGGTCTCCACGTGCTCGTCGATGACGAGGTTGCCGCGACCATCGTCAGCAGCGATGGTCTTGGTGAGGCCGCGCTCGGTGCCGCAGTCCTCCTCACGGATGATCACGTCCTGGCTAACGTCCACCAGCCGCCGGGTCAGATAGCCGGAGTCGGCCGTACGCAGCGCTGTGTCGGCCTGACCCTTGCGGCCACCGTGGGTGGAGATGAAGTACTCCAGGACCGACAGCCCTTCACGGAAGTTGGACTTGATCGGCCGCGCGATGATCTCACCCTTCGGGTTGACCACCAGACCACGCATAGCGGCGATCTGGCGCATCTGCACCATGTTTCCGCGAGCACCTGAGTGCACCATCATGTAGATCGGGTTGGTCTTCTCGAAGTTGTTCTCCATCGCGGTACCGAGGCGAGACGTCGCATCGGTCCAGATCTCGATCAGCTCCTGGCGACGCTCATCATCGGTGATCAAGCCCCGCTCGTACTGCTTGTCGATCTTGTTTGCCCGATCCTCGTAGGTGGCAAGAATCTGGGGCTTGTCGGCAGGGGTGCTGACGTCCCCAATGGAGACGGTGACACCAGAGCGCGTCGCCCAGTGGAAGCCCAGGTCCTTGAGCTGGTCCAGACAGTGTGCGACCTGCACCTTCGGATAGCGCTCGGCAAGATCGTTGACGATCTGTCCCAGCTGCTTCTTCCCCACCTCGAAGTCCGCGTACGCGTAATCGTCCGGCAGCGCCTCGTTGAACAGGGCGCGACCCAGCGTGGTCTCCATCAGGATGGAACCGTTAGCCGACAATGTCTTGCCCTCTGGCGGCACGATATCGGTGAGGCGGAGTTTGATCTTCGCCTGGACCGAGAGCTGGCCCCGATCGAAGGCCATCAAGGCCTCAGCCACCGAGCCGAAGGCCCTGCCCTCACCGGCTGCGCCGTCGCGCTGCATGGTGAGGAAGTAGGTACCGATGATCATGTCCTGGGTAGGCATGGTTACCGGTCGGCCGTCGGCCGGCTTCAAGATGTTGTTGGTTGACAACATCAAGATCCGGGCCTCCGCCTGCGCTTCCGCACTCAGCGGAAGGTGCACGGCCATCTGGTCACCGTCGAAGTCGGCGTTGAACGCCGTACAGACCAACGGGTGGATCTGAATGGCCTTGCCCTCAATGAGCTGCGGCTCAAAGGCCTGGATGCCAAGCCTGTGCAGCGTAGGCGCCCGGTTCAACAGCACCGGATGCTCGGAGATGACCTCTTCCAGCACGTCCCATACGACTGGGCGCTGACGCTCCACCATCCGCTTCGCGGACTTGATGTTCTGCGCATGGTTGAGGTCGTCGAGCCGCTTCATCACGAACGGCTTGAACAACTCCAAGGCCATCGCCTTGGGCAGCCCGCACTGGTGCAGCTTGAGCTGGGGGCCGACCACGATGACCGAACGGCCGGAGTAGTCGACGCGCTTGCCGAGCAGGTTCTGCCGGAACCGGCCCTGCTTGCCCTTGAGCATGTCGGAGATCGACTTGAGCGGTCGGTTGCCCGGGCCGGTGACGGGGCGGCCACGGCGTCCGTTGTCGAACAGCGAGTCCACGGCCTCCTGCAACATCCGCTTCTCGTTGTTCACAATGATCTCGGGCGCACCAAGATCAAGGAGTCGCTTCAGGCGGTTGTTCCGGTTGATCACCCGGCGGTACAGGTCGTTCAAATCAGATGTCGCGAACCGACCGCCGTCAAGCTGCACCATGGGACGCAGGTCCGGCGGAATGACCGGAACGCAATCCAGCACCATCCCGGTGGGGCTGTTCTTGGTGGTGAGGAACGCCGAAACCACCTTGAGCCGCTTCAGGGCACGGGTCTTGCGCTGGCCCTTGCCGACCTGGATGGTCTCGCGCAGATCCGCTGCCTCCGCCTCGAGGTCAAAGGTCTCCAGCCGCCTCTGAATGGCGTCCGCTCCCATTGAGCCTGAGAAGTACTTGCCGAACCGGTTCTTCATCTCCCGGTACAGCACCTCATCACCTTCGAGGTCTTGCACTTTGAGGTTCTTGAAGCGGTTCCACACCGCCTCCAGCCGATCGAGCTCACGCTGGGCTCGATCGCGCAGCTGCTTGACCTCGCGCTCCGCGCCTTCCCGGACCTTGCGCTTGGCGTCCGCCTTGGCACCTTCGGCCTCCAGCGCGGCAGTGTCCTCCTCGAGCTTCCGCATCCGGTTCTCGATGTCAGAGTCGCGGCGGCCCTCGATCTGCTTACGTTCGACGTCGATCTTGGCCTCGAGCGAGGAGAGGTCCCGATGCCGGGCTTCCTCATCGACTTCAGTGATCATGTACGCCGCAAAATAGATGACCTTCTCCAGGTCCTTCGGGGCGATATCGAGCAGGTAACCCAACCGCGAGGGGACGCCCTTGAAGTACCAGATGTGGGTCACCGGAGCTGCCAGCTCAATGTGGCCCATCCGCTCCCGGCGCACCTTGGAACGGGTCACCTCGACGCCGCAGCGCTCGCAGATGATGCCCTTGAAGCGCACCCGCTTGTACTTGCCGCAGTAGCACTCCCAGTCCCGCGTGGGACCAAAGATCTTCTCGCAGAACAGGCCATCGCGCTCGGGCTTGAGCGTCCGGTAGTTGATGGTCTCCG
>JAICEV010000427.1 GCA_025923975.1 Propionibacteriaceae bacterium | reverse complement strand
GCCGGCAGGCACCGAAGTGGTAACCGTTGGCGCGATCGAGCTCTGGGGCACAGAACTCGAAATCGCGGGTTCGCACTGAGAGGCGGATGCGTAGATGCGTTCCATAGTTAAGTTAAGCCTTCGGTTCCGCTGGATCGTGCTATTCCTCGCTGCGGCAACGCTGGCTCTGGGCTTCGTCCAGATTCCCAATACGAAGGTCGACGTCTTCCCAGAGTTCGCTCCACCGGAGGTGGAGATCCAAACGATTGCGCTCGGCAACTCCTCCAACGAGGTCGAGCAGTTGATCACGGTTCCAATCGAGGACCAGCTGGGGGGCATTGAAGGCCTAGCCGAGCTGCGGTCCAAGTCGGTGGCCCAGCTGTCCTCGATACGGTTGATCTTCGAGCGCGGAGCCGACGAGCTGAAAGCCCGTCAACTGGTGCAGGAGCGTCTGTCGCAGATCACCCCCACGCTGCCCACCTGGGCGAGCCCTCCGTTCATGATGCCCGCACTGTCGGCCACCAGCCGCATCATGAAGATCGGCCTGACCTCGGACACCATCAGTCCAACCGATCTGTCAGAGATTGCGTACTGGAAGATCCGGGCGCGCCTGCTTCGGGTTCCCGGGGTAGCCCAAGTCGCCATCTGGGGTGAACGTATCCCGCAGCGCCACATCCAGGTGGATCCGAAGAAACTTGCTGAGCACGACGTCACCCTGCGTCAGGTCATGGACGCCGGAGCAGACGCCGTTGAAGCCGGCCTCATGCAGTACACCGACGGTGCCGTCGTCGGCACCGGCGGCTTCATCGAGGAAGGCGGTCAACGGTTCAACATCCGCCACGTGCAACCCATTGTGGACCCCGAGCAGATCGGCAAGATCCCCGTCATTGAACGCGACGGCAAAGTGATCCGCATGGCTGACTTGGGCCGAGTGGTGATCGATCCGGGACCGCTGATCGGCGACGGTGTTGTTGACGACGGGCCTGGCCTGCTGCTGGTCGTGCAGAAGTATCGCGGCGCGAACACCGTTGAGGTGACCCGCGGCGTTGAAGAGGCGATGCATGAGATGCAGCCCGGATTGCCGGGAATCGCGGTCGACACCACGATCTTCCGGCCAGCCACGTTCATTGAGCAGTCCCTTGACAACCTGCGCGTCGCGATGCTGCTGGGCATTGCCTTGGTCGCATTGATCATCATCGCTTTCCTTTTCGAGTGGCGTACGGCCTTCATCAGCTTGATCGCGATCCCGCTGTCCCTCGTCGCTGCCGTTTTGATCTTGGATGCCGCAGGAGCCACCGTGAATGTCATGGTGCTCGCAGGGTTAGTCGTCGCTATCGGGGTGGTGGTCGACGATGCCATCATCGATGTGGAGAACGTCGTGCGGAGACTCCGGCAAGCCCGAGCCGAGGGCAGCACAGCATCGACCTTCAGTATCGTGCTGAACGCCTCCGTCGAGGTCCGCTCGGCGATCACCTACGCCACGGTGATCAACGTTATTGCCGTGGTGCCGGTACTGTTCCTGGCAGGACTGTCCGGGTCATTCTTCCGCCCGCTCGTACTCTCCTACGCGCTGGCGGTGTTGGTCTCCATGGTCGTCGCACTGACCGTGACGCCGGCCTTGTGCCTGCTGCTGCTTTCCCGTGGCAAGTTGGCCAGCAAGGAGTCCCCGCTGATGCGGGTCCTGAAGCGGGCGTACGGCGCAATACTGGCACCACTGATTCGCAGGCCCCTCCCGGCGATGGCACTGACCCTGGCGTTGCTGGTCGGCGGAGTGCTGGCGGTGCCCACCCTAGGCAGCCAGTTGCTTCCTAACTTCAAGGAACGGGACTTCCTGATGCACTGGCTGACGGAGCCCAGTACGTCAGTCACCGAGGAGACGCGGGTCTCAATCCTGGCCTGCCGAGATCTCAAAGAGATCGAGGGGGTGCGCAATTGCGGCTCCCATATTGGGCAGGCTTATCTCGCCGACGAGGTCTACGGCGTGTACTTCGGTGAGAACTGGATCAGTGTCAGCCCAGAGGTCGATTACGACCAGACCCTGGACGAGGTGCACCGCGTCGTCGAGTCCTACCCAGGGCTCTATCGCGACGTGCAGACCTATCTCCGGGAGCGCATCAAGGAAGTGCTGACCGGTGCCAGCGAGTCCATCGTGGTGCGTATTTACGGGCCTGACCTCGCGGAGCTGCAGAAGCAGGCCAAGATCATCGAGGAGCGGATCGGCGACATCCGGGGGATTGAGGACGCGCATGCCTCGCTGCAGACCGACCTGCCGCATATCGAGGTTGAAACCGATTTGGCCAAAGCTCGAGCGGTCGGCCTGACTCCTGGAGAGATCCGTCGGCAGACATCGGCACTGATCGCCAGCGAGGAGGTCAGTGACATCTTTTCCCGCGGCCGGGCGTACGACGTCCATGTCACTGTGATCCCATCCGCGCGCGACAGCGTCACCGACGTGGAGAACATGCAGCTGGACACCCCGTCTGGGCGTAGGGTCCTGCTCAAGGATGTGGCCACTGTCCAGATGGGCCCCACACCGAACGCCGTCGAGCGCACGAAGCAGTCACGCCGCATCGATGTCGGTGCCAACGTGGCGCACCGCCCCCTTAACGAGGTGGTTGACGAGGTCGAGCAGCGTCTGGAAGGAGTCAGCTTCCCGCTCGGCTATCACGCGGAAGTGATCGGAGAGTCCACCGAGCTCGACGCCGCAGAAGACACGCTGCTCGCTTTCGGCATCGCAGCTGGCGTCGCGACCTTGCTGCTGCTGCATGTCGCATTCGGCAGCTTCCGGCCCGCGCTACTGACCTTCGTGCTCTTGCCGATGGCACTAGTCGGAGGCGCGATCGCGGTCTGGATGAGCGGACGGGTGCTCTCGCTCGGGTCGCTGGTCGGCTTCCTCGCCGTCTTCGGTATCGCTGCCCGAAATGGGATCTTGATGATCAGCCACTTCGAGCGACTGGAGCGTGACGAGGGCGTCAAGTTCGGCCCGCAGCTGGTGATTCAGGGCGCCAAGGAACGCCTGGCACCGATCATGATGACCGCGCTGGCAACTGGCCTGGCGCTTGTTCCGCTCGTGGTCGCAGGCAGCATTCCCGGCCACGAGATCGAGCACCCGATGGCGATAGTGATCCTCGGTGGCTTGGTCACTGCGACCTTGGTCAACTTGTTCGTGCTGCCATCGCTGTATCTGGCGTTCGGCAAGAGTCGACGCGAGAAAGCGGAGCTTAAGGCTGCTGAAGCCCCAGCACCAGCCCCTGCTGGCTGAGCTTGAGCGTGCAGCTGAGCCCTTCGCCCGAGCATCTCGTCGTGGAGAGGTGCTCGGGCGGGCTAGGCAGACTCCCCGCTCTCGGGCACTGTTCGGGCG
>JAICEV010000426.1 GCA_025923975.1 Propionibacteriaceae bacterium | reverse complement strand
GTAAAGGTGCCCCGGATTTTGTTCACCACCAGAGTGGACAGTGCCTCGCCGTCGACGTCCTCTGCCACGATGAAGAGCGAGCCGGAGGCGCCGATGACCTTCTCCAGCAGCGGGAGCAGGTCGGTCATCGAGGAGATCTTGCCGGAGTTGATCAAGATGTAGGGATCCTCGAGGACGGCCTCCATCCGCTCCGGATCGGTAACGAAGTACGGCGACAGGTAACCCTTGTCGAACTGCATGCCCTCGGTGAACTCGAGTTCAGTCCCCATGGTCTGCGACTCGTCGACGGTGATAACCCCGTCTTTGCCCACCTTGTCGAAGGCTTCGGCGATCAAGCGGCCGATCTCCTCATCACGCGCCGAGATGGTGGCAACGTGCGCCATGTCCTCGGTAGTTTCGACCTCCCGGGCGTTCTCCCGCAGACGGTCCTCAACCGCGGCCACTGCGGCGTCGATGCCCCGCTTGAGACCGACAGGGCTGCCCCCCGCGGCAACTGCTCGGAGACCCTCGTGAACCAGGGCCTGGGCAAGCACCGTTGCGGTGGTGGTTCCATCACCGGCGACATCGTTGGTCTTGGTCGCGACCTCCTTGGCCAGCTGCGCACCGAGATTCTCGTACGGGTCGTCGAGCTCGACGTCGCGTGCCACGGTCACGCCATCGTTGGTAATGGTTGGAGCGCCCCACTTCTTGTCGAGGACGACATAGCGGCCCTTAGGACCGAGGGTGACCTTCACGGTGTTGGCGAGGGTGTCAACGCCACGCTCAAGCGAACGGCGTGCCTCCTCGTCGAACTGAAGGATTTTTGCCATAGGTGAAAATCCCCTTACTTGGTGACGACCGCGAGGATGTCGCGGGCGTTGAGGATCAGCAGCTCCTTGTTGTCGTACTTGACCTCGGTGCCGCCGTACTTGCTGAAGATCACGACGTCACCCTCGGAGACATCGAGTGGTACGCGCTTGCCGTTGTCGTCAATGCGACCTGGGCCGGTGGCGAGCACCTTGCCCTCCTGCGGCTTCTCCTTGGCGGTGTCGGGAATGACCAGGCCAGAGGCCGTGGTCTGCTCTGCTTCGAGCGGCTCGACGAGGATGCGATCCTCGAGCGGTTTGATCGTGACTGCCACGTCAAATCCCTTTCACAGGTGATATGTCCGGATGTGGATAGTGGTCGGGACGTCGTCGCGGGTGCCATCCCGGCCGCCAGCACGGAGCTGGCACACTCATAGGGAGAGTGCTAATCCGACATTAGCACTCGTTATATGTGAGTGCCAGCCAGGGACCCGAGGTCAAACCTCCCCATCGGTCGGAAATTTGAATCAGGAAGGGCAAGCTCCACAGACGTCCTCATGCAGTGTGGGTGTCAGACTCGCTCGACGATGGCAGCGATGGCTCCGCTGGGCGTACGTGACAGAACCAGCGTCGCGCTATTGGGTCCAGCCAAGCGCAGCCGCCTGCGCAGTTCGGCCGGATCCAGGTCGACGCCACGCTTCTTGATCTCCAGAACACCGATCTGAGCCTGTCTCACCCAGGTGCGGAGCGTCTTGAGGTGGAAGGGCAGCCGTTGTCGAACCTGGAACGCGGTTGCGAATGGTGTACTGCAGAGTTGATCACTCGTCAGGTACGCGACCTGCGGGTCGAGTAGCCCGGCATCAAGCTGCGCCCCTAACACAGGGATAGCGCCAGATCGGATGACAGCGCCAGCGGGTTCGTAGAGGTAGCGGCCCAGCTCGCGAACCGGCAGCGGCGGCGCCTCCGTCACGATCAGGCGCGAGTTCGGCATGATCAGCGCGGAGCGCCGTCCTGGATTGGCGCCGGTACCTGACCACAGTGCAGCCTCGACTGTCTCGCCGCGATGGGTAATCCATTCAGCCTCAGCTGCCTCAGGAATCAACGAGTGTGGCAGCGCCGGACCCAGCTTGACGCCGGCGGCTCGCCCACCATCGAGCAACTGCATCACGAACGACCAGCGAGGCTCAAAGTCCTCCACTCGCCACACCCGTCCATGCTCGGTGCGACGGTTAGGGTCGCAGAACACCCCCACTTCTGGAGTGATCAGTTGCTCGGCCGCCTCGCTCGCGTCAGCGCAGATTACTTCCGCCCGGCCCGCGAGATTGGCCTGCGCTACCGCGGCTGTCGCTGGATCAACGTCGACCGCCACAACCTCCAGACCAGCCCGGACGAAGGCCATGGAGTCGGAACCGATCCCGCAGCCGAGATCGATCACCCGGCGAACCCCAGCCTGGAGAAACCGGCTCGCGTGGTGGTCAGCGACCTCGGGTCGCGTCGCTTGCTCCAAACCTGCTCTGGTGAAGAACATCTCAGCGGCAGCATCGCCGAACTTGGTCCTCGCCTGCCGGCGCAGGGTGGCCTGGGTGAGTGCAGCCGCAGCAAGCTCGGGAGCGTAACGCGCACGCATCCGCGAGGCGGCTGCCAACGACTCCGGATCCTCCTCTAACATCGCCATGGCAAGGGCATCCTCGGTCAGCCCGAAAGGTAGCGACACGTTCACATTGTGGTAGTGCTTCACGGACCGCTCCACGTCTGCCGTCGCAAGACGGCAAACACGTGCCGAATTCGCCGGTGAGACACTTTTCAGCCATCCCAGGATGGGAAACGTAGGTTCGAGATTTGCCGTAGCACTTCAGATCAGGACCTTGCTGACCGGCAGCGATGAGTCAGCTCCAATGTCCAGGGCAGACGGCTTGCCACCCGCGGTGACGACCTCCGCGCCCAAGACCGCGATCATGGCGCCATTGTCAGTACAGAGGTTCGGCCGTGGCGTACGCAAAGAGATCCCGCGCTCACCCGCCCGTTCGGCCAGCAGTGCTCGCAGCCGCCCATTCGCTGCCACGCCACCGCCAATCAGGAGATCAGTCGCCCTGGTCGTGATACAGGCGTCCATTGCCTTGGCACTCAGGACATCGCAGACCGCCTCCTGGAAGCTGGCTGCCACATCTGCCACGGGGATGTCCAGCCCGTCACGCTGCCGAGCCTCGACCCAGCGAGCCACTGCCGTCTTGAGGCCAGAGAATGAGAAATCGAAGCGGTGGCGCTCAAGGTCCTTACGCGCCGTGAGTCCGCGTGGGAATCGGACATAGCCAGGATCGCCGGTCGCTGCCTTGTCGATGTAGGGGCCTCCTGGATACGGCAGACCAAGCAGCCGGGCGACTTTGTCGTACGCCTCGCCCGCCGCGTCGTCGATCGTCGAGCCCAGCTCGACAATGCTGTCGGCAATGCTCTCGACCTGCAGCAGCGAGGTGTGGCCGCCCGACACCAGCAGCGCAATGCACCGCTCCGGGAGGGGCCCGTGCTCCAGCAGATCAACGGCAACGTGCCCAACCAGATGGTTAACCCCATACAACGGCTT
>JAICEV010000425.1 GCA_025923975.1 Propionibacteriaceae bacterium | reverse complement strand
TGATCTCGCCCGGCTCGAGACGGATGGGTTGGTGTTCGCGAACCGTGCCGGCGGATACCTGCGTTACGGAAACTGGCGGCGGGACTGCTGGAATCCTGCCGTGAAGCGATCCGGTGTGAAGGCCCGCCCACACGATCTACGCGCAACCTGTGCGAGCCTGCTCATAGACGCCGGGGCGAGTGTGAAGGACGTGCAGCATCACCTTGGCCATCAGGACGAATTAACAACGCTGCGGCTGTACACGAGGGTTCGCCCGGAACGGTCGGCTGATCCTGCAAAGCGGTTGGATGCGCTTATCGCAGAGACGGATGGAAGAGGATAGCTCCCTGACTAGCCGTCCTAGTGCGACGAACGGTACCGGATTCTGCTTGGTCAGCGAGCGTTAGAAACTCCAGCTTTGTGTTTCCATGAGTGCGATGAACACTCCAACGATCGTGGCGATGCCGATGATGATGGCTGCAGCAGTTCGCAACCAGCGCCGGGGATGCTCCTCAAGGGTGCGGCGAGCGCGGTCCCTGCCTGAGGCGCTGAAAAGCTGATCTTGTGGCGCTCTCCGGTCACCAGGAAGTTGACGTTCGTGGCAACTTCGGGCGATGGCGTATCAACGCCTCCGGCATGTGGGCAGTGATCTCTGCAGCTAGTTGATCAATGCAGTACGAACCTGATTAACAACGCCCTCGAGGACGGCTGGGGACACACCCCAGTACATCCGTTCGATGTGGCCTCGCCATTTACCTCCCGCATTCATCAAGGTCACAAGGCCTTGAGAGTCGGGGGGTGAGAGCTTCACGACATCACCGGGCTCGCAGTGCCGAACCATTGCCTCGATTTTGTCGCAGTTCTGGTGCAGGTTGACATCGTTCGTGATCACGTCCCGTGCGAATCCGGAAGGTCCATTGGGCTGATCATTTGGCCCCTTGATGAAGTCGTGCATGGTGCCGGCGTCGCTCAAACCGCCAATACGTCGCGTAAGGGAATGCGAGATTGGGTCGGGTGAAGAGGATCATCGGCAGGCCGACCGCGAGACAGGCTGGCGACATCACAGATCCAGGCGCACTGCCTCGTGAGCGGGCGGGCATGACCGGCGAGTGGAGAAGCTGGCCATGCCCGCCGAGGTGCTGACTGCACTCAGTGAACGAGACGCCACCACCTCCACCGAACACCCGCGCCGGGGTGAGCGGCTTCGCAGGCGATGATCACCAACAGTTGACGATGTCGAAGGCGGTGCGATGGTACGCCGGAACGATCACTGACCCCGACGCGGCCCGCTACGCCAAATGGCCGGGTCGTACCACAACGACAGACCAACGAAGGGGACGCGCGGCGTTGTGGCCTAGCTACTCCGCGGCAGGACGGTCAGCACGCGAGCGATGTTGTCGCGGAATTCGTTCATGAAGTTTGGTCAGGAACACGACGGTGGAGTCGCTCGTGACTTCCGTCGACAAAGTCAGGAAAAAGGTCCCTAGCGTATTGACCTGGCCATTGAGAAGACTGGTATTTGGCCAGATTGACATCGCGATCTCTTTGCCGATTGTTCACCTCAGCGGCTAGGTTCGAGTGTCTTTGCCAGGTGCTGACCGACACCAAACCACCCGTTCCAGATGGGACTGATGTGACAGAGCTCCTCATTGTCATAACGGTCATCGCCGTGGCCCTCATCTTCGACTACACCAACGGATTCCACGACAGCGCCAACGCGATGGCCGGGCCAATTGCCACCGGCGCTATCCGACCGCGGACCGCCGTGATCCTTGCCGCCTTCCTCAATCTCATAGGTGCCTGCCTCTCCACCGCGGTCGCAAAGACGATCTCTGGTGGTTTTTTTGACGACCAGCTGATCACGGCTTCGATCATCCTGGCTGGGTTGATCGGTGCGATTGTCTGGAATCTCATGACCTGGCTCCTCGGCCTGCCGTCGAGTTCCTCGCATGCCCTCTTCGGCGGCCTTATCGGGGCGGTCATTGTCGGCGCCGGGATCGCCTCGGTGAACGGCTGGGTGATCGTTTCAAAGGTCCTGCTGCCCGCCATCGTCGCGCCATTGGTCGCCGGCATCGCTGCTGCCTGGGCCACGCGGCTGGCGTATCGCATCACCAGAAGAACGCCGAGTGTGCACACCGGGACTGGGTTCAAGTATGGACAGGCGTTCACTTCATCAATGGTCGCGCTCGCCCACGGAACATCCGACGGTCAGAAGACAATGGGCGTGATCACGTTGGTGCTCATCGCAGCTAACCTGCAGGCAGCCGGCACGGGGCCCCAGATGTGGGTGATCATTGTCTCTGCTCTCGCGATCGGCTTAGGCACCTACTCGGGTGGCTGGCGCATCATGCGGGCGATGGGCAAAGGGATCGTCGAGATCGAGACGCCCCAAGGCGCGGCGTCTGGCGCCGCAACCAGCGCGACGATTCTCGCATCGGCTCACCTCGGGTTTGGACTGTCCACGACGCACGTGAGTACCGGCAGCATTTTGGGCTCCGGGGTGGGCCGAGGAGCCGAGGTTCGCTGGAGCGTTGCCCGCCGGATGGTCTTCGCCTGGCTCCTGACATTGCCGGGAGCCGCTCTGGTCGGCGGCCTCGCTGCGCTGCTCGCCGATCAAGGTGTCTGGGGCATCAGCGCGCTACTGGTGCTACTCGCTGGGACCTGCCTGGCGATCTACCTCCTCTCTCGTCGCCACAGGATCACCCACGCCAATGTCACCGACAGCCACGAAGTCCTGGTGCTGGCTGCCGCTGCGCCCACCACCGTGTACCCCGATGACCCGCGGTTAGAGGCTTTTCCGGACCCCGAGAAGAAGAAGAAGAAGGCCAAGAAGCCCAAATTGAAGAGCGCCGCCTGATGCACGTCGACTGGGCTGCCTTGGCCATCGTGGCTGTCGTCTCCATAGCGGCGTCGGTGATCTTCACCATCTTGCTAGCGAGCGGCATACGTCTGGTCTCGGCGGCCAAGATCAAGTCGAACGAGGGCGGGTCCGGTATCGCGACCGTCTCGCTGGGCTATGTCTTGATCGGCATCGCCGCGCTGCTCGTACTCTTTGGGATCTACCTGATCGTTCCGCAGTTCCACTAGTGGGGTTTGATTATTGATCTTGGTTCGTTCGGTTGAGCGTTCCGCGCCGCCGTTCCTGCGGTGTTGATGTGTGCCGGTGCTCGGCTCTGTCAAGATCGTTCCTTGGGCTGCATCTTGACGGTGCTGGAGGGGCGCAGCTTGACGGCGCAGGGCCTGCGCGCCGGCAACTTGGACCTAGTTGTAGGGAACAGCCGCAGTGTCAGGACGCATGGGCCAATGCGGCGGCAGGTGGTCGTCGCCGGGGTCGGTGGATGGTCTTCAAATCCTGCTGCTGGTTCGCGGCTTGGTTAATTGGGT
>JAICEV010000424.1 GCA_025923975.1 Propionibacteriaceae bacterium | reverse complement strand
TTCCACCGATGGGGCGCTGCTCCAGCTGGGCGCTGAGACGGATTTCGTCGCCAAGAACGAGGCGTTCCAGGCGCTGGCCGCTGACGCCGTGAAGGCCGTCGCGGCGAGCAAGGCCGACAGTATCGAAGCGGCCTACGCGGCCGTCCTGCCCTCGGGCCAAACAGTCGGGGACGCGGTTGATGAGCTGGCAGCCAAGATCGGCGAGAAGCTCGAGGTCAGTGCCGCGGCCTACTTTGACGGCCAAACCGCTGTCTATCTGCATCGCCGAGCGTCAGACCTTCCGCCCCAGGTAGGAGTGCTGGTCGAGTACGAGGGATCTGATGAGTCCGCAGCTCGCGGTGCCGCTATGCAAATCGCCGCAATGCGTCCGCAATTCGTCAGCCGTGATGACGTTCCGGCCGACCTGGTCGAGAACGAACGGCGCATTGCGGAGGCAACGGCGAAGGAGGAGGGTAAGCCAGAACAGGCTCTTCCCAAGATCGTCGAGGGCCGCGTGAACGCGTATTTCAAAGACGTGGCGCTGCTTGACCAGCCGTCGGTGATCGATAACAAAACCCCCTTCGGCAAGCAGCTTGACGAAGCAGGCATCAAGGTTCTGCGTTTCGTACGCTTTGAGGCGGCCGGCGCGCAGTAGCAGCTTCCACAACTGAGAAAGGAACCCGACGGGTGAATGGTCCGTACAAGCGCGTGATGTTGAAGCTCTCGGGTGAGGTCTTCGGTGGCGGCAAGCTCGGCGTCGATCCCGACGTTGTTGCGGGACTGGCCAAGCAGATCGCCATCGTTGTCCAGATGCAGGTCCAGGTTGCCGTTGTGGTCGGCGGCGGCAACTTCTTCCGGGGCGCCGAGCTGCAGCAGCACGGGATGGAACGTGACCGAGCGGACTACATGGGGATGCTCGGTACGGTGATGAACTGCCTGGCCCTGCAGGATTTCCTGGAAAAAGTCGGCGTTCAAACCCGTGTGCAAACCGCGATCACCATGGGACAGGTAGCCGAGCCCTATATTCCGCGGCGCGCGGAGCGGCATCTGGAAAAGGGCCGGGTCGTCATCTTCGGCGCCGGCTCTGGCATGCCGTATTTCTCCACTGACACGGTGGCCGCTCAACGAGCCCTCGAAATCAGCGCCGAGGTGCTGCTGATGGGCAAGCAGGGCGTGGATGGGGTGTATTCGGCAGATCCGCGTAAGCACCCTGATGCCATCAAGTACGACGAGCTGACCTATGACGAGTACCTGGCGCGGAATCTTAAGGTTGCTGACGCGACTGCCATTAGCATGGCCCGCGATTACAAACTCCCCATGATCTTTTTCAGCCTGGACACCGACGGCACAATTGTCCGCGTGGTGTCGGGTGAGAAGATCGGAACGATCGTCCACGCCTAAGGAGAGAACAGCTGTGATCGCCGACATCCTGCGCGAAGCCGAGATCAAGATGGCTAATGCGGTCGAATACACCAAGGAGGAGTTTGCAGCGATCCGTACTGGCAGGGCACACCCTGCGATCTTCGCCAAGCTCACCGCCGACTATTACGGCTCGCCGACCCCGCTCCAGCAACTCGCCACTTTTCATGTGCAAGACGCCCGTGTCGTGCTGATCACCCCGTACGACAAGTCCGCAATGGCCAACATCGAGAAGTCAATCCGCAACTCTGATATCGGCGTCAATCCCTCCAACGACGGCAGCACCATCCGGGTCACGCTTCCAGAGCTCACTGAGGAGCGCCGCAAGGAATACATCAAACTGGCCAAGCACAAGGCCGAGGACGCCAGGATCTCTGTCCGAGGCGCTCGCCGCACCGCCAAGGAGGCCCTGGACCGCATGGTCAAAGACAAGGAAGTCGGTGAGGACGAGGTGGTACGGGCCGAGAAGCAGCTCGACGCCGTCACCCGAAAGCACGTTGACGAGATCGACGATGTCCTCAAGCACAAGGAAGCCGAGCTGCTCGAGGTCTAGTGTTGACTGAGCCACCGGCCGCGCCGGCGCAGATGCACGGCCGAGCCGGCAGGAATCTGCCGGCCGCCATAGGCATCGGCGTCGGACTCGGCGCGTACGTCGTGCTTAGTCTGATCTACCTCAAGCCTGCCTTTGTGGTACTGGTCGCTAGCGCGCTGGTGCTCGCCACAGTCGAGCTGCACGAGGCGCTGAAGAAGCAAGGCATGACGTCGGCGATCATTCCGATCAGCATCGGCAGCGTTGCCATCGCATTCGGCTCGTACTTCGCGGGCCGGCAGGAGCCGGTAGTCTTCTCGACTACCAGCGTGCTGCTCGCCTCATTGGCGCTGACCGTGTTGGCCAGCCTGATTTGGCGGATGCCGAAAGGCGTCGCCGGGTTTGTCCGCGACTCCGCCGCCAGCCTGCTAATCATCGCCTACGTGCCGCTGCTCGGCTCGTTCGCCGCCCTGATGCTCGCCGAGGAGCAAGGCGCCGCGCGAATTGTGACCTTTCTGTTGATCGTCGTCATGAGCGACACCGGCGGCTACATCGCTGGAGTGCTGTTCGGAAAGCATCCGATGGTGCCCAAGATCAGCCCGAAAAAATCATGGGAAGGCTTGGCCGGATCACTGATCTTCGGTGCAGCGGCCGGCGTCTGCATGGCCGTTTTCCTGCTTCATGTCCCGTTTTGGGTGGGGATCATTCTCGGTATCAGCCTGGTGGCTGCGGGCACCTGCGGTGACCTGGTTGAATCGATGATCAAGAGAGATCTCGGGATCAAGGACATGAGTTCCTTCCTACCCGGGCACGGTGGAGTCATGGATCGACTCGACTCGCTTCTCCTCGCCGCCCCGGTCGCTTGGTTGATCATGTATCTCTTCGTTCCCGGGCGGTAAGCCGCAAGTGGTGGGCATCACGGCCCGGCAATAGCTGCCAGGATTGGCGCGTGACAGAACTCGATCCGGCGCTCTACGACCTGGCTGAAGCGTTTGGCGTCGCCACGGAGTACTGGGATTGGCAGGGCCGGCACATCTCCGTCCCTCGCGACACAGTGGTAGCCGTTCTGGCCGCATTGGACATTGACGCATCGACCCCAGAAGCTGCTGCTGCCGCCCTGGCAAGCCACCACCGCTATCCGTGGACTCAGATGTTGCCGTCCTGCATGGCGATTCGGGAGCATCAGACCGCCTCGGTGTGGGTCCATGTACCACACGGCAGTCCGGTCACTGTGTGGATCGACCTCCAGACGGGTGGAAGTCGTCACCACCTCCGGCAGCTGGAGAACTGGACGCCGCCGCGGGAGATCGATGAAGGTTGGGTTGGTGAGGCGTCGTTCGAGATTCCGGGCGATTTGCCACGTGGTTACCACATGCTGATGGCTGTCAGCGGCGACCGGCAAGCGTCCATGCCGTTGATCATCACGCCAGCGTGGCTCGGCTT
>JAICEV010000423.1 GCA_025923975.1 Propionibacteriaceae bacterium | reverse complement strand
GCGCCATCCGTGGCGGTCAATCTCTGGTACGACGTCGGCTCCAGAGACGAGGAAGAGGGTCGCACCGGGTTTGCCCATCTCTTCGAACACGTCATGTTCCAGGGCTCGGCCAACGTGGCGTCCGGCCAGCACATCGCCCTCTTGCAGGCGGCCGGCGCCGTTGTCAACGCCACCACCTGGTTCGACCGAACCAACTACTTCGAAACCTTGCCGACTGGTGGACTCGACCTGGCCCTGTGGTTGGAGGCTGACCGGATGGGCACGCTTCTGGATGCATTGACCCAGGAGAATCTCGACAACCAGCGTGAGGTGGTGAAGGAAGAGAAGCGGCAGCGCTACGACAACGTTCCGTATGGGGACGTGATGGAGCTGCTCAACACCTTGACCTTCCCGCCCGAGCATCCGTATGGCCATACCACGATCGGCTCGATGGAGGACCTAGACGCCGCGACGCTGGAGGATGTCCACGCCTTCTTCAGGCGCCACTACGTAGCCAACAACGCCGTTTTGTCGGTCGTGGGCGATGTAGAGCCCGATGATGCTTTCGAGCGCGCGGAGGTCTATTTCGGCCAACTCGGCGCCGGCGCACAACCGGCCAAACCGGAGGCTGGCCCACTTCAGCCATTGTCCGGTACTCCCCGCACTGAAACCTCGGGCAAGGTGCCGGCCGACGCGGTCTACCTATCCTGGCGGCTACCCGCGCGCGGCAGCCGGGTCTTTGATGCACTCGACCTCGCCTTCAGCATCCTCGGGCACGGTCAGACGTCGCGGCTGCACAAGCAGCTGATACGACGTACCGAGCACGCCGAGAGCACCGGAGCCTCAACGATGGGCCTAATTGGTGGCAACTCATTCGGCTTCGCCTACGCTCGCGCTCGAGACGGCATCAGCGCCGACCAGCTTGAGCAGGAAACCGTCGAAGTGATCGACAAGTTGATCAACGACGGGCCGACTGAGGACGAGCTGCGACGAGCCAAGGCCCAATTCGAGCGCCATTGGCTGCACGAGCTGGCACGCGTCGACTCGCGCGCCGATGCACTCGGCGAGTACGCGACGCTGCACGGCGATCCACATTTGATCAACTCCCGCATTGCCGAGATCACCGCCGTCGACATGGACGACGTCCAGAGCGCCATGCAGCAATGGTTCCGGGCGGACCAGCGGGCAACTCTGATCTACCGGCAGGAGCTGTCATGAGAGACTTCCTCCCCCGCCCTACGATCGCCCCCGCTGCCGTCTGGTCGTTTCCGACGCCACGACGTGCTCGGCTGAGTAACGGCATTGAACTGATGATCTTCGAGCTCCCCGGCCAGCATGTGATCTCGGCTCATCTGGTGCTTGAGGTACCCCTCAATGCGGAAGGCCGCGACGTCGAGGGAGTCGCAACCGTCTGTGCCAGGACGCTGGACGAGGGGACACTGCGACACGACGGAGATGAGTTCGCCGAGCTGCTGGAGAACGAGGGCGCTGGTTTCGGGATCGATCTGTCACTGTCTGGACTGCAGGCAGTTCTCGACGTTCCTGCATCACATCTTGATCGTGCTCTTGAGCTGTTCGCCGAGGCGGTCACCGAGCCGTCGCTCGCCGACCGTGACGTCAACCGGCATGTACAGCTCCGGTTGGCCGAGATTGAACAGGCGCAGGCCAACTCTGCGCAGATTGCGAGCATCGCCTTTCGGGCTGCGGTATTCGAGGAAAGCAGACGAGCCTCGCGGATGAACGGCGGCGAGCCGGAGACAGTGCGCCAGGTGACTCCGGAGGCGGTCGGCGCGTTCCATCATGATCACTTCGGGCCTGCCGGAACGACGCTGATCCTCGCCGGCGACTTCGCCGAGGACCCAGTCGCGGTGGCCGAGCGCTGCCTCGGATCCTGGCGCAACGACAACCAACGACGGGTCGTTGCTGAGGAGCCGGCTGCGGGAATTCGACGCACGGTGCTCGTCGACCGCCCCGGCGCAGTTCAAGCCGATGTTCGACTCGGAGGCTTCGGCATCGACCGGCTGGATCCGCGGTGGTCTGCGATCAGTGTCGCCTCGTACGCGATGGGTGGCGCGTTCCTGTCACGGCTGAACGCGGTGCTTCGGGAGGAAAAGGGCTACACCTACGGCGTACGGATGAACTTCGGCCCGCTACGAACGGGTGGCTCGTTCGCTGCCCAGGGCTCCTTCCGAACCGAGGTTGTGGTTGACGCCCTGGCCATCACTCGCGAGCTCATCAATGTCGACCATGCACCGTTCACCAGCCAGGAAGTCGACGACGCTGTCGCATTCTTTACTGGGGTTTCCCCGCTGCGCTACGCGACCGCGGAAGGGGTCGCTGATCAGGCCGCCACGCAGATCCTCGCGGGACTGCCTGATGATTATGTCGACCGAAGCCTGGCGCTGCTGCGGGCGGTGACTCCGGAATCAGCCACTGAGGCGTACCAGTCGGTCGTTCATCCGGATGAGCTGACCCTTGTCGTTGTTGGCGATGCCGAACGGCTGGCCGACCCGCTCCGCGCTACTGGATTCCCTGATCTTGAAATCAAGACGCCAGATCTGGAAGAAACCCAGCCGTAATCCGCGCAGCTGCGCCTGTTGCCAATCGAAGTCCGCGAGTTCGCCCTTCGACAAGCTCAGGGCGGATGTCACCCGACAAGCTCAGGATTGCATCAATCAAGATCAGCGACCGAGCGCTCGCAGCGCCCGCTGCACCGCGGCACGGCCTTCCTCAATCTCCTTCTGATATGTCGCAAGGTCACCAGCCCTCAGGGCCTTGTCTGCAGCCTCGAACGATGCCTGAGCTTCGCTGAGCGCATTTGAGGCGGCCGGATTGTCGACCTCGCCCGACGGCCTGTTCCCGTCAGCGGTGCCGCCTTCCTCAGTCGTTCCGCCGGCGCTTCCCTGGAACACCTGGTCAAGCGCCTGCTGCAAGGTGTCGCCGATCCCGACCGACTGACCGAAACGAACAACCACGAAACGCAGCGCAGGATAGGAACCGGTGCTGCCCTGGCGCTGGGTATACACCGGCGTCACGTACAGCAGGCCACCGCCGACGGGCAAGGTCAGCAGATTGCCGAAGGTCGCGCTGGCAGCACCCTGGTTCAGGAACGGCCGCAGCCGGTCGGCGACCGTCTCGTTGGTCGTCATGGCGTTGAACGACTGCCCGGGACCGTCGATCTGAGATGTGTCTGACATCTGCAGGATGCGCATCCGCCCATACTCGGGGCTGCTGGCGTCGGCATTGACCGCCATGTACGACGCGAGGTTCGAGCGCTTGTCGGGCACATAGGCGCTGGTCAGGGAGAAGATCGGGTTCTCATCGCCGGGCCATTTCACCGACAGATAGAACGGCGGCTCCTTGGTCTGGGCAGAGGCGCCGGACACCGGGTCGTTGG